>NZ_RPSE01000619.1:0-2342 GCF_003949955.1 Streptomyces sp. WAC05292 | reverse complement strand
CGAGGGCCGCGGCATGCCCGTCGCCGCCCTCGCCGTCCCCGGCGACGACCGGCCGCGCGGGCTGACGCAGAACTGGCGCGCCCTGACCATCACCGACCCGGACGGCGTCGTCACCACCGTCACCAGCGGCGACCACCGCAGCGACGGCTTCTCCACCGGAGTCGTCCAACTGCCGCCGCTGCCCTTCTGGTACGCGCTGCGCCCCCGCGACCCCGAGGGCTCGGCCGCCCTGCGCACCGCCGGCGCCGACACCGCCGCGGCGCTGATGAAGGCGGTCGCCACCGCCGAGCGGACCGAGGACCTGCCCGACCTGGTGAGCGCGGTGCTCCCGCAGGTCACCGACGCCAAGCTGATCGCCGGTGTCATCGAGGTGGCGCGGTTCGCCCTCAAGCAGCAGCGGGCGCTCGACGCGATCGCCGCCCGCCTCAACCCCGGCGAGACCGCGCCCGCCCGGACCGCCGAGCCGGCGGGCCCCACGGACCAGCTCCTCGCGGGCGCCCTGCGCGGTGTCATCGGCAGCGGCTACTACCACTGGAGCGCCGACCAGGACGTCTCCCACCGCTTCCTGCACCGCCTCGCCGCCGCGGCCGCCGACACCGACGCCGCCTCCGTACCGGGCCGGCTGCACTTCGACGCACCCGCCCTGGACCACTCGGGGCTGCCGTTCACGGCGATGCTCGACCACCCCGCGGCGATCGCCTACCGGGCCGCCGGGCCCGCCGCGAACGACGCCCAGCGGGCGGCCCTGTGCTCCGTCCTCGCGCAGATCGACGCCCTCGGACTGGCCTCCGCCCAGGGGTCCGCCGACCGCTGGCGCCGCGTCCGCGTCCACCTCGACGACCGCCACCTCACCACCCCCGACGGCCGGGACCGCAACGTCTCCCGCCGCAGCGTGCTCCCGCTCGGCGGCGGAGCCGCCCTCGGCATCACCGAGGACACCGAGTCCGTGCCCGGCGGGCGCGAGTTCGGGGCCCTGCTGTACGACCCGACCGGCCGGTTCGCCGTCCCCGGCCCGTACACGCTGCGCAGCGAAGCCCCCCTCGGCGACCGCCACCGCGGCCCCGGCTGGCTGGCCGCGTTCCTCACCGAGGCCGCCGCCCGCGGCCCGGCACCGCTGCACCCGGAAGCCGCCGACGAGTTCGCCCGCCTGACCGGCGTCACCGCGACCGCCGCACGGCTGCTGATCGCCGGCCTGCCCAACATCGACAGCTACGAGCACCACTTCCTGCCCGCCGAACTCCGCACCGCCCTCGGTGTCAAGGCCGCCGACGCCAAGATCGCCCGCAACCAGCTCAAGGCCGTCCCGCTGGAGGTGCGGCGCGAGGTCGTCGCGGCGCTGCTGCCCGCCGAACCGGCACGGCTGTGGACCGACGGCCCGGACGCGGCCGCAGCCGCGGAGGTCTGGAACCGCCGCGTCGGCCGCCGCACCCCCGTCCCGGAGTGGCTGCTCGCCGAGGCCAACCGCGCCGTACGCGCCGCCGGCGCCGTGCACGACGCGCTGGGGGACGTCCTCAACCCCGGCGAGTCCGCCGTGCTCGGCACCGACACCGCGTGGAAGGTCAACCGCGACCGCGTCGAACCCTGCGACCCGCACGGCCCCGCCTTCACCTCGGCCGTGCTGACCACCACCCTCGGACTGACCGCGTGGCTCGCCCACCGGCTTCCCGCCGGCGACCCCATGCGGGCCGCACTGCCGCCCGCGCTGACCGCGGTCCGCAACCGCCTCGCCGCCCCCGGGCTCCTCCTCGACCTCGGCTACTACGCCGACCTGCCCGGCTTCCGCAAGGCGGCCGGCACCCCCACCGAGACGGGCGAGGGATACGAGCGGTACGGCGCCGTCGTCATGGCCACCCACGACGACCGCCCGCGCCCCGCACTGCGCACCAGCCTCCTCGACTCCACCGGCTCCGACCCGTACCTGCCCGCCCTGCGCGGCGACGGCCAGGCCGAGACCTCGATCGAGGCGGCGCTGCGGTGCGCCCACGACCCGCGGTTCGCGGCGCTGCTGGCGGATCCGGGGGCCCCGGCGGCGGGCGGTGCCGGTGCCGACGGGACGTGGTGGCCGCAGGATCCGGGCCGGTCGGTTCCGGAGCTGGTCGCCGCCGTGCAGGAGGCGTGCGGACTGGGTGCGGACGCGGCGGTGCTGTACCTGATGCTGCTGGCGATGCCCGACCCGACGGACCGGAACACCGCACGCTGGACGGGCTGGAAGCCCGCCCGGATGAAAGCCGCCCGGGCGGAACTGGGCGCGACGGACCTGGTCGTGACGGCGAGCCGGACCCGGGCCGGGCGCACGCTGTTCCTGCCCGGCGGCTGGGTCGAGCCCGCTGCGCCGTGGACAC
>NZ_RPSE01000618.1:0-2343 GCF_003949955.1 Streptomyces sp. WAC05292 | reverse complement strand
GCGCGGGGGGCGGGCCGGGGTTCTCGGAGAGCAGGGCGAAGACGGCCCCCTGGTTGTCCGCGACGACGGCGATCCGCCCGTACGGGGTGTCGAAGGGCTCGGCGGTGACCCGGCCGCCGAGCCGTTTGACGGTCTCGACGGACCGGTCGCAGTCCGGGACGGCGAAATAGGCGAGGAAGTGCGCCGGCATGATCTCCGGGAAGGCGTCGGTGATCAGACTGCGGCCCAGGACGGCCGTCTCGGCGCCGGGCGGGCCGCCGGGCGGCGACCACAGGCGGTACTCGACGCCGGAGCCGTCGTCGTCCTGGTCCTCGGGGACGTAGCCGAAGACGTTGGCGTAGAAGACATCGACGGCGTCGCGGGCGCGGGTGTACAGCTCGGCCCAGCAGTACGTGAAGGGCTCGCCGTGCGCCTCGAAGCCGTCGTGGGTGCCGGGCTGCCACAGGCCGAAGACGGCGCCGCCGGGGTCGGCGGCCAGGGCGGCGGTGCCGTACGGGCCGACGGGCTGGGGGTCCATGACCATCTGGCCGCCGTGGGCGCGGATGCGGGCGGCGCAGGCGTAGGCGTCGGCGGTGGCGAGGTAGACCCCCCAGACGGTGGGCATGCGGCCGTCCGGCTTGGGGGCGAGCGCGGCGACGTTGCGGCCCTGGCTGTAGGCCTGGGTGTAGCCGCCGTACTCGCGGGAGCCGCCGCTGAAGGTCCAGCCGAAGAGCTCGCCGTAGAAGCGCTTGCCCGCCTCGACGTCCGGGAGCGAGGCATCCACCCAGCAGGGGGTGCCTTCCGCGAATGCGGCCATGGCCCGTTTCCTTCCGTTGTGCGGGGGTGTGTACCCTCCGTACGCTCCCACGCTCCCGCGCAGCTGCAGGCGGTGCGGTGTCCTCTCGGGCCATGGTCCGCCCGAAGCGTTGTCCACAGCCTGTTGACAAGACTAATCGGGTGGTAAAGGGAGGAAGCGGTCGGGTCGGCAGGCGGGCCGCAGGGCGGGCGGCGCGGTGGGCGGCGAGGTGGGCGGCGCGGGGCAGGGGGCGGCCGAAATCCGTCGCCCGGGCAGCCCCCGACGGGCTTTCCCGCAGGCCGGGCGGCCGGCAACCCCATTTGCAGGCGGCCGAATCGCGCTCGGACACCCCCTCGGTAAGCTGACGGCATGACAGGACAAGTACGCACCGTCGACGGCCGCGTTGCCGGCCGGCGCGGTCAGGCGACGCGGCAGAAGCTGCTCGACTGCCTCGGCGAGATGCTCAGCTCCTCGCCGTACCGCGATGTCAAGGTGATCGACGTCGCGCGCAAGGCCGGCACCTCCCCCGCGACCTTCTACCAGTACTTCCCGGACGTCGAGGGCGCCGTCCTGGAGATCGCCGACCACATGGCCGCCGAAGGCGCGCAGTTGACCTCGCTCGTCGAGGGCCGCACCTGGGTCGGCAAGGCCGGCTGGCAGGCCGCGGAGGAGCTCGTCGACGGCTTCCTGGACTTCTGGCGGCGCAACGACGCGATCCTGCGGGTCGTCGACCTCGGCGCGGCCGAGGGCGACAAGCGCTTCTACAAGATCCGCATGAAGATCCTGAACTCCGTCACCAACTCCCTCACGGAGTCCGTGAAGGAACTCCAGGCCAAGGGCAGGGTCGACAAGGACGTCAACCCGGCGGCGATGGCCGGCTCCCTGGTCGCCATGCTGGCGGCCGTCGCCTCCCACCAGAAGGGCTTCCAGACCTGGGGCGTCAAGCAGGCCGAGCTCAAGCCGAACCTCGCCCTCCTCGTCCACCTGGGCATCACCGGCAAGAAGCCGACGAAGTAGCGGCGGGCCGCCCAGCCGGCCCGCCGGACCACCCCCGATCAGCGGCGCTCCAGGCGGAACAGCCGGATCTCCCGCTCGATGCGCGCCTGGTACGTCGCGTACGGCGGCCAGAACCGCAGCACGGCCCGCCACGCCTCGGCGCGCTCCGCGCCCCGCAGCAGCCGCGCCCGTACCGCGATGTCCCGGCCCTTCCAACTCACGTACGCATCAGGGTTCTTCAGCAGGTTCGCGGTCCACGCCGGATGCCCGGGGCGGCCGAAGTTCGAGCCGATCAGGATCCAGCCGGCGCCGGACTCCAGCGGCATGCACGCGAGGGGCGTGGCGCGGGGCCGGCCCGTCCGCGCGCCCGTCGAGGTGAGGATCACCCCGGGCAGCATGCGGGCGCTGAGGATCACCCTGCCGCCCGTCAGCCGGTGCACCGCCTTGTCCAGGGCGGGGATGACGTGCGGGGCGACCTTGGCGAACAGCCTCGTCGAGGAGGCCTTCTGCATGAGCGTGGTCCCGAGCGCCATCAGAAGGCCGCCTTCCCGGTGGGGGTGGTGGGGGTGGTG
>NZ_RPSE01000617.1:0-2354 GCF_003949955.1 Streptomyces sp. WAC05292 | reverse complement strand
AGGCGGAACTCGTCGATGGGGGTGTCGTAGACCTCCTCGTCGCCGTCCTCGGGGCGCAGCAGCGCGGGGTCGCCGGGGTCGAACCGGACGATCCGCAGGAGTTCGGGCACGTCCACGTGTTTGGGGGTGAGTCCGGCGCGCAGGACGTTGTCGGAGTTGGCGAGGAGTTCGACGCCGAGGCCGTCGAGGTAGGCGTGCGGGACTCCGGCGCCGAGGAACATGGCCTCGCCGGGCTGGAGGCGGACGTGGTTGAGGAGCATGGCCGCGATGACGCCGGGGTCGCCGGGGAAGTGGTGGGCGAGGGTGGCGTACGGGGTGTAGGGGCCGCCGAGGCGTTCGGCGGCGGCCGCGGCCTCGGCGACCGTGCGGGCCGTCTCGGCGCGGTCCGCGGTCAGGACGGCGGTCAGCATCTCGCGCAGGGCCGCGTCCTCGGGGTGGGCGCGGAGCAGGTCGACGTACGGCGTGAGGGAGTCGACCTTCAGGCCGTCGAGCAGCGCGGCGGCCTCCCGCGGCGGGCGGAAGCCGCACAGCCCCTCGAAGGAGGTGATGGCGCAGACCATCTCCGGCTTGTGGTTGGGGTCCTTGTAGTTGCGGTGGGGGGCGTCGGCGGGGATGCCGCGCCGCTCTTCCTCCGCGTATCCGGCGCGGGCCTGCTCCAGGTCGGGGTGGACCTGGAGGGAGAGGGGCGCGCCGGCGGCGAGGATCTTGAAGAGGAAGGGCAGGCGGGGCCCGAACCTGGCGACGGCCGCGGCGCCGAGCTCCCGTTCGGGGTCGGCGGCGATGACGTCCGCGAGGGTGGTCTCGCCGGCGCCGCGGTCGAGGCGGGAGGGGGCGCCGGGGTGGGCGCCCATCCACAGTTCGGCCTGGGGTTCGCCGGTCGGCTCCACGCCGAGGAGCCCGGGGATCGCGGTGGGCGATCCCCAGGCGTAGGGGCGGATCGTGTTCGTCAGGCGGTCCATCTGCGTGCGTCTTCCCGGGAAGGACGGAGCGGGCGCGGTCGCGTGCTCACGCGTGTCCCCTGGCGGCCAGGGACAGGTAGGCGGTCGCGAAGTCCGTGACGGCGAGGAGTTCGGCGAGTTGCTCCAGCTCTCCGCCCTCCTCGGGTTCGATCTCGCTGATGGCCGTGTCGTGGCCGAGGGCCAGTTCGCGCGCGGCCGGGGCGGCGGAGAGGCCGCCGGCGGGCCGGTCGCGGAGCAGGACGACGCGGGCGCGCAGGGCGCCGGGTTCCTCGACGCGGTCGCGGAAGAAGTCGTCGGGGTCGGCGCCGGCGGCGAACGCTCCGGCGAGCAGGACGCCGTGGGCGGGGAGCGCCTCGGGGAGGTCGGCGGCGAGCGCGGGGCGGCCGGCGAGTTCGGCGAGGGTGGCGGCGAAGCGGCGGCCGGCCGGGGCGGCGGCGGCGCCTTCGGTCCAGATGAGCGGGAGGGTGTCGGCGAGTTCGGCGGCGAGCGTCTTGGCCGGGTTGGAGTAGGTGGCGATGGCGGGGCCGCAGCGCTCGGCGGTGCGGTCGAGGCGGTCGGCGACGCGCTGGAGGGCCTCGGGCGGGGCGGTGACCAGGCCGACCTTGTCGAGGAGCAGCAGCAGCGGGGTCAGCAGGGCCCACAGGGCGCCGGGTCCGGCGGCGGCAGCGGATTCGTCGTACTCCTGGTAGGGGGCGTTGGCCATCGGTACGAGGAGTCCGTGGGCGCCGGCGACGGCCTCGCCGAGGGGGGAGCGCTCGGGGGCGACGGCGACGACGGTGCAGCCGCGGCGGTAGGCCTGCTCGGCGAGGGCGGCGAGGCTGGGCTCGGTGCCGTCGGTGGTGGCGAGGAGCAGCAGGTCGACAGGGCCGGCCCAGCCGGGCAGGGTCCAGCGCAGGGCGCCGGAGGCGTGGGCGACGCCGGTGGGGTGCAGGCGGGTGACCGGGGCGGAGGGCGCGGCGAGGGCGCCGAGCAGGTCGGCGACGCCGGAGGCGGCGGTGCCGGGGCCGGCGATGAGGACGGCGCGGGGGCGGCCGTCGGGGCGGAGTTCGCCGAGGCCGGCCTCGGCGGAGTGCCGGGCGGCGGTGCGGACCCTGGCGCCGGCCTCGGCTGCGCCGCGGAGCAGGCCGCGGCGGTCGGCGCGGGCGAGCTCCTCGGGTGCGTCGAGGAGCGTCTCGTCGAGCATGGCGGCCTCCGGCTGGGTCGAAAGGGCGGGCGACTCGGGTGCTCGGCGCCCGGCGCTGCGACGGGCGCCCGGTACGCGAGGCCGCCGCCCTCTCGACCCAGCCGGCGGCCGCCATCCCCGACGAGACGGACCTCCACACACCCGCCGGGCCCCCCCACGCCGACCCCCGCGGACCGCCCCCCGGCCCCGCCCACCGCCGCGCCCGGGGCCGC
>NZ_RPSE01000616.1:0-2356 GCF_003949955.1 Streptomyces sp. WAC05292 | reverse complement strand
GGCGGGGTGTGATGGGGGGCGTGTCGTGCGGGGGTGTCGGGCGGCCGAGGGGGACGATCGGCGTCCGTCGGGTCCCCCGCGGAGGAATGAGGACGGGATGCGCGAGATCCTCTCCGGCGGTCGGCACGGGAGCGCCACGCCGTTGCGCGGGCGGGTCGCGGTCGTCACCGGGGCCGCCCGCGGGATCGGGGCGGCGCTGGCGCGGAACCTGTCGGAGTCCGGGATGCACGTCGCCCTGCTGGGCCGCGAGGAGGCGTCACTGCGCGCCACGGCCGCGACCCTGCCGCACCGGAGCGTCTGCTGCGAGGCGGACGTCACGGACGACGCGGCCCTGCGCGCCGCCGCCCGGTACGTGGAGCAGACGCTCGGTCCGGCCAGCGTGGTCGCCGCCAACGCGGGCATCGCCGTCGGCGGCCCGTTCGCCGACACCGCCGCCGACCTGTGGCAGCGCGTCATCGACGTCAACCTCACCGGATCCGCCAACACCGCCCGGGCCTTCCTGCCCCACCTGACCCGCACGCGCGGCTACTTCCTCCAGGTCGCCTCGACCGCCGCGCTGGGCTCGGCGCCCATGATGAGCGCCTACTGCGCCTCCAAGGCGGGTGTGGAGTCGTTCGCGCTGGCGCTGCGGGGCGAGGTCGAGCCGGACGGGGTCGCCGTCGGCATCGCCTACGTCCACTGGACCGGCACCGACATGGTCAGCGGCATCGACGACCACCCCGTCCTGCGGGCCCTGCGCCGCCATCAGCCGGGCTTCGCCCGCCGCGTCCACCCGCCCGAGCAGGTCGCGTCCTGGATGGCCGACGGGATCGCCCGCCGCTCCCCGTCCGTGTACGCGCCGCCCTGGCTGCGGTGGTGCCAGCCGCTGCGGCCGCTGTTCCCGGCGGTGGTCGCCCGCATCGCCCGCCGCGAACTGCGCACCCGTACGCGCGCCGAACTGGCCGCCGACGTCGGTGTGCTGGGCGCCGGCGGCCTCGCGGACTGGCACGCCCACCGGCAGGCGGAGCACCGGGGCGGCTGACCTGCCGTCCACCCGTGTACCCGGATGCGCGGGGAGGCGTCAGGCTGCTGCCGGGCGGTCCGCGGGCGGGCGCCTGCGCGCCGCGGTGTCGGTCAGCGACGGCGGCTGCCAGACGCCGTCGGCCCGGTAGAGGTCGGTGCCGGGTGCCACGATCTCGTCGACGCGGTCGAGGGCCGCGTCGTCGAGCAGCAGGTCGGCCCCCTTGAGCAGGGAGGTCAGCTGGTCCATCGTGCGCGGGCCGATGATCACAGAGGTGACGGCGGGGTGGACGAGCGGGAACGCGACGGCCAGCTCCGGGAGGGTGCAGCCGATCTCCCCGGCCAGGGCGACGAGTTCCTCGACCGCCGCGAACTTGGCGGCGTTGCCGGGGAGGGCGGGGTCGAAGCGGTGCGGGGTGCGCGCGGCGCGACCGGTGGTGAGGTCCACGGGCCGGCCCTGCCGGACGGCTCCGGAGAGGAACCCGGACGCGAGCGGGGACCACGTCAGGACGCCCATGCCGAGGCGCTGCGCGGTCGGCAGCACGGACCGCTCGACGCCGCGCGCGAGGATCGAGTACGGGGGCTGCTCGGTGCGCATCCGCATCAGCCCGCGCCGCTCGGCGACGTGGTGGGCCTCGACGAGGTCCTCTGCGGGGAACGTGGAGCAGCCGAAGGCCCGGATCTTGCCTGCGGTCACGAGGTCGCCGAGGACGGACAGCGTCTCCTCGATGTCGGTGGTGTGGTCGGGCCGGTGCACCTGGTAGAGGTCGATCCAGTCGGTGTCCAGGCGCCGGAGGCTGTCCTCGACGGCCTTGAGGATCCAGCGGCGGGAATTGCCGCTGCGGTTGCGGCCTTCGCCGAGCGGGAAGTGCACCTTCGTGGCGAGGACGACATCGTCGCGTCTGCCCTTGAGGGCCTTGCCGACGATCTCCTCGCTCTCGCCGGCCGAGTACATGTCGGCGGTGTCGACGAAGTTGACGCCCGCGTCGAGGGCGGTGTGGATGATGCGGGCGGCGTCTTCGTGGTCGGGGTTGCCGACGCCCCCGAACATCATCGTGCCGAGGCAGTGGGTGCTGACCTCGATGCCGGTCTTGCCGAGGACGCGGTAGCGCATGCGGGTGCTCCGTCGCAGGTGGGGTGGGGGAGGCCGCGCCAGTCTAGGACTTGGAGCGCACTCGACCGCAAGAGCCGCCGACCGCACGCCCCTTGGCGAGGACGGGCAGGCCGTGGCGTGGACGTCGCTGCGGCGGGGATGGACCGGGTGGTTTCCCGAGGACGTGGCGCGGGTGCGCCGGTACGCCGGGCGGCTGCGTGGCGGGGTCGGGGGGTGAGGTGCGCGGATTGGGCTGCATCGGGG
>NZ_RPSE01000615.1:0-2373 GCF_003949955.1 Streptomyces sp. WAC05292 | reverse complement strand
GGACGACGGTGGCGGTGCAGAAGTGGCTTCCCTGTACACCGCCTTCACCGGAGCCCTGTTCGAAGGCGGTGTACAGGGAAGCCACTTCTGCACCGCCACCGTCGTCCAGAGCCCCGGCAGGAACCTCATCGTCACCGCCGGCCACTGCCTCCTCGCCGGCAAGCCCACCGGCAAGGGCGCCGTCTTCGCACCCGCGTACACGGGCGGCACCACCCCGTACGGCACCTGGAAGATCGAGGAGGTCTTCGAGGACCCCCGCTGGGACGAGGGCGCCGACGACGACTACGACCTCGCCTTCGTACGCCTCGCTCCCGACGCCTCCGGCCGCAACATCGAAGACGTCACCGGCGGGGCGCCCCTCGACACCACCGGCCGCGCCGGCGAACAGGTCACCGTCACCGGCTACCCCGCCGACCGCAAGGTGCCCCGCACCTGCACCGCCACCGCCGTACGCGAAACCCCGACCCGCCAGCGCTTCGACTGCGCGGACTTCCCGAGCGGCACCAGCGGCAGCGCCTGGATCGCCCGCGACGGCCGCATCATCGGCATCCTCACGGGCGGCGACACCGACGACGTCTCCACGAGCACCGTCCTCGGCGACTACGCGGCAACCCTGTACGCCAAGGCAACGGCGACGGGCGGCTGGCGGAGCTGCTGGCCCGCGGGGCGGTCGAGCCGGTGCATCTGGGGTTGGTGGGCTGAGCCCGGCCAGCGCCTCGGGCGACAGCCACCGCCAGTGCGCCCGCGGATCCTCCGGCACGGGCTCCCGCCGCGGCCCGGAGGTCACGTAGATGTGCTCGTACTGGCGGACGCGGATCCCCTGGTGGGTGAAATCGTGCTCCCAGGTGCACAACAGCCGCTGAGGCCGGAGA
Source organism: Streptomyces sp. WAC05292 (assembly GCF_003949955.1). Classification (NCBI taxonomy): domain Bacteria; kingdom Bacillati; phylum Actinomycetota; class Actinomycetes; order Kitasatosporales; family Streptomycetaceae; genus Streptomyces; species Streptomyces sp. WAC05292. The sequence continues at coordinate 1,501 of NZ_RPSE01000615.1, read as the reverse complement.
TCGGTCCACCCGGTCTCCTCCCGCAACTCCCGCCGCACACACTGCTCGGGAGTCTCCCCCGGATCGATCCCCCCACCGGGCGGCAGCCAGTGGATCCCGACCTCGACGTTGTTCTCCCGAAACAGGAACACGGCCCCCTCGGGATCCAAAACGACAATGCGCGCTGCGTGCCTGGGAGTTCTCATCATCCCAGCGTACGACGGGGGCGGAGGAGCGAAAGAGGGAGTGAGGGAAGCGCCGGGGACGAGCCGGACGGAACCCACGGCCCCCGGCGCCGGTGGAGCGACGGCAGGCGGCGGAAAGACGGGAGCCGATGACTCGGGATCGGTTGCGTGCCGGGGGCTTCCCGGCAGCCCATTGTCCTTCCGGCGCGGGCCGGCCCGTCAAGGGCGCTCCCTCCGGTCGCGTCGCTGCGCGATGGCCCTTGCGGGCCACCCTTGACAGCCCGACCCCCACCGAAACGCCAAAGAGCTGCCGGGAAGCCCCCAGAGGAGGGGAGTGGCCTGGAGGGACTATGAGCCATCAGTCGCATCAGGGAGCTTTCTCTCCCGCCCCGCTCGCCGCATTCGGCCCCCGCCGGGATCCGCAGATCCGTCGGCGGGGTCCGGGCAGGGCGGTGACCGCACGAAACGACGTCCAGAGCATCGTCCGGGGACAGGAGCGCCCCGGATCGCTACGTCCGCACCGTCGGTTCGGCGTCCGGCGGTCGTCAGCGGCCGAGAGCGCCCCGGACGACGACATGGACACCCTTGACCGGAGGCCGACCGTCGGCTGCGAGACGCAGAAAGCGAGCTGGGCCGCTTCGCACCCCACGACATTCGTCGGCGGACAGCCGCCGAGCCGACGGCACCTTTGTCGACATCTGCCGCGTCTCCTGGCTCCTGACGGCCGTCAGTCGCCGACCCGAGGGCGCCCCCGCAACGGTCCGCCGCGCCTCCCGACCCTTGACGGCCGTCAGTCGCCGAGCCGAGGGCGCGCCTGTAGTGATCTGCCGCGTCGCCCGGCCGTTGACGGCGGTCAGTCGCTGGGCCGAGGGCGCGCCTGTAGCGATCCGCCGCGTCGCCCGGCCGTTGACGGCGGTCAGTCGCCGGGCCGAGGGCGCGCCTGTAGCGATCCGTCGCGCCTCCCAGCCGTTGACGGCGGTCAGTCGCTGAGCCGAGGTTGCCCGCGTAGCGATCTGGGGCGCTTCTGTCTCCGGATGATGCTCTGGGCATCGTTTCGCGACATCAGGCCGACCGGGCTTTCGCCGCCGGGGCTGCTGATGCCGGGGGGACAGGACACGGCTGCCGGAGCGGGAGGGCAAGGGCTCTGACGAACCCCTGTGGTCTTCGTCCCCCCTGGCCGTTTCCCTGGGGGCGTCCCGGCAGAAAAAATGCCTCCGGGGCGGGTCGGTCTGTCAAGGGGGGCCCGCAAGGGCCATCGCGCAGCGACGCGACCGGAGGGAGCGCCCTTGAGGGACCGGCCCGCCCCGGACACCATCAACTGCCGGGGACACCCCCAG
>NZ_RPSE01000614.1:0-2387 GCF_003949955.1 Streptomyces sp. WAC05292 | reverse complement strand
GGGCATGGCGGCGCCCTTCGGGTCACCCGACCCGAAGGGCGCCGCCATGCCCGCGCGCGCGGGCCGCGGCGGGCGGGGGCTCACCCCGCCGCCGCCAGCAGCCGGTGCCCCGCCGACGGCAGCGCCCGCCCCACGAAGGGCTGCAGCTCCCCGTATGCCGCGGCGTCGCCGACCAGGATCCCGCCCAGCAGGGTGCGGCCGTCCGAGCCCAGCACGACCTTCGCGTACGTGCCCCGCGTCTCGTCGAGACGGCTCAGCTCCAGGGCGCCGTCGGTGCCCGCGTGTGCGTCGCCGAAGCTCGCGACCTCGACGCCGAGCAGCTTCAGCCGCGTCGACATGTCCGCCTCCCCGAACGGATCCCCGCCGAGGCCGCACAGCTGCCGGGCCACCGACTCCGCCATCCGGTAGCCCGGCGCGGCCAGCCCGTAGCAGCGGCCGGAGACCGCCGCGCACTCCCCGACCGCCCAGACCCGCTCGTCGGCGGTACGGCACAGCCCGTCCACCAGGAATCCGCCGCGCTCCCCGCGCTCCAGGCCCGCCGGGCCGGCCAGTTCGTCGCGGGGGCGGACGCCGGCCGAGAAGACCACCACGGCCGCCTCCAGCTCCGTTCCGTCGGCCAGGGCCACCGCGCGGGCGCGGCCGTCCGGGCCCGCCTCGACCGAGGCCGTCGCGACCCCGCAGTGCACCCGCAGCCCGCGGTCCTCCACCCGGCGCCCGAGGACGCCGCCGCCGGCCGCGTCCACCTGCATCGGCATCAGGCGCGGGGCGAGCTCCACCACGTGCGGCTCCATGCCGAGCAGCCGGAGTGCGTTGGCCGCCTCCAGGCCCAGCAGGCCGCCGCCGATGACCACGCCGGGGCGGCCGGGGACGGCCGCCTCCCGGATCGCGTCGAGGTCGGTGAGGGTGCGGTACGCGAAGCAGCCCGGCAGGTCGTGCCCCGGCACCGGGGGGATGAACGGCTTCGAGCCGGTGGCCAGCACCAGGGCGTCGTAGCCGACGGTGTCGCCCGCGGTGGTGGTCACCGTACGGGCGGCTCGGTCGATCGAGGCGGCGCCCGTGGCCAGCCGGAGCGCCACCCGAGGGTCGGACGCGAGGCCGGGGGAGGGCAGGCCGAGGTCGGCGGCGCTGCGCCCCTCCAGGTACGAGGAGAGCGCCACCCGGTCGTACGCGGCGTGCGGCTCCTCGGCGAGGACCACCACCCGCCAGGAGCCCGCCGAGTCGAGCGTGCGGAGCTCCTCCACCAGGCGGTGCCCGGCCATGCCGTGTCCGGCCACCACGAGCGTGCGGTTCTTCCCTGTCATGACGTGCTCCCTCCGGTCCGGACCGTCCCGCACAGCGAGCGCACGGTGCTCGTGCAGCCGCCGCAGCCGGTGGTGGCGCGGGTCGCGGCGGCGACCTGCTCCACATCGGCGGCGCCGGCCCGGCAGGCCTCGGTGATGGCGTGCTTGGTGACGTTGTTGCAGCGGCAGACGACGGCGTCGCCGGGAAGTTCACCGGCGCCGGGCGGCGCCGGTTCGATGCCGAGCAGGAATTCCAGGCGGTCGGCCGGGACGGGCAGGCCGTGCTCGTGCAGCCGGCTCAGGGCGGCGATGGCCCGGGGCAGGCCCAGCAGCACCGCGTCGGTGACGCGCTGCCCGTGCAGGGTGAGCCGGGCGTACCGGCCGCGCGCCGGGTCGGCGACGGTGACCACTTCGCCGGCCCCCGCGCCGGCCCCCGCGCCGGCGCCGGAACCGCTGCCGCCGAGGCGGACCAGGTCGATGCCGGGCACCCGCAGCCGGGTGACGCGCCGGGTGCCCCGGTAGCCGGCCTCCCGCGGTGCGGCCCCGGTCAGCTGCCGGGCCAGCGACTCCGCCTGCTCCCAGGCGGGTTCGAGGTGGCCGGCCGCGGCGTCCGGGTGCTCGGCGCAGTCGCCGATCGCGTGGATGTGCGGGTCCCCGGTGCGCAGCCGCCCGTCGACGAGCACGCCGGTGCCGACGGCGAGGCCGGCCCGGCTGGCCAGGGCCGTGTCGGGCACCGCGCCGGTGCACAGCAGCAGGGTGTCGGCGGCCAGGACGGCGCCGTCGTCGAGGGTGAGCTTGCCGGCGCAGTACGCGGCGGCCTGCCTCCCGCAGTGGACCTCGACGCCCAGGCCGGCCAGCCGGCCGGCGAGCAGCCTGCCGGCCGCGGCGTCCAGGTGCCGGTGCAGGGGGTGGGGCCCGCGGTGGACGAGCGCCACCTCGTGTCCCGCCCGGGTCAGCGCGGCGGCGGCCTCCACTCCGAGGAGCCCGCCGCCCAGGACGACGGTGCGCCGGGCGTCCGGCGCGGCGCGCAGGACGCGTTCGGCGTCGGCGAGGGTGCGCAGGGCGGTGACCGCGTCCGAGGTGCCGGGGCGGGGCAGCCCGGGGATC
>NZ_RPSE01000613.1:0-2431 GCF_003949955.1 Streptomyces sp. WAC05292 | reverse complement strand
GCTGTACGTCCTCGGCCCCGCCCTCGGCGCCGCCCCCACCCTGCGCCGCCTCGTCTGGCTCGGCCTCGTCACCGCCACCTGGGTCGTCCTCGTCGACCTCGCCCCCAGCTTCGCCTGGTGCGCCGTCCCCCTCTTCTTCACCGCCCTGCGCACCCTCCCGCCGCGCGCCGCGATCGTCCTCGTCGCCACCCTCACCGCGTTCGTCGTCGCCGCGCAGCTCCGGCTCGCCGACGGGTTCGACCCCAACCTCCTCGTCGCCCCGCCCGCCGTCGCCGCGCTCGCCACCGCCGTCTTCGTCCACATGGAACGCCAGGCCGAGGCCCAGCGGACCCTCATCGACGACCTCCTGCGCACCCGCCGCGAACTCGCCGCCACCGAACGCCGCGAAGGCACCCTCGCCGAACGCCAGCGCCTCTCCATGGAGATCCACGACACCCTCGCCCAGCACCTCTCCAGCCAGCAGATGCTCCTCCAGGCCGCCGACCGCGTATGGGACGCCGACCCCGGCACCGCCCGCGCCCACGTCCGCACCGCCAACGGCATCGCCGCCCGCGGCCTCGCCGAGGCCCGCCGCCTCGTCCACGACCTCGCCCCCACCGAACTCGCCGGCGGCGCCGACCTCCCCGAAGCCCTCCGCACCCTCGACGCCGGGCCCGGCGTCACCGTCCGCTTCCACCTCGAAGGGACGCCCGCCCCACTACCCGACCGCGTCCAGTCGGCCCTGCTCCGCGTGGCGCAGGGCGCCCTCGCCAACATCCGCGAACACGCCGGCGCCCGCACCGCCGCCCTCACCCTCACCTACCTCGGCGACCAGGTCGTCCTCGACGTCGCCGACGACGGCCGCGGCTTCCCCGCCGCCGCCGGCACCCCACGCCCCGGCGCCGGGCGCGGACACGGGATCCCCGCCATGCGCGCGCGCCTCGGCCAGCTCGGCGGCACCCTCACCGTCGAATCCACCCCGGGCGAAGGCACCGTCGTCTCCGCCGCCATCCCCCTGGAGCACCACCCGTGACGACCCTCCTCCTCTGCGACGACCACGCCGTCGTCCGGGCCGGCCTCCTCGCCCTCCTCGCCAGCGCCCCCGGCATCGACGTCCTCGGCGAAGCGGGCAGCGGGGAGGAAGCCGTCGCCCTCGCCGCCCGCCTCCGCCCCGACGTCGTCCTGATGGACCTCCAGCTCGGCGAGGGCATCGACGGCGTCGAGGCCACCCGCCGCATCACCGCCGCCCCGAACCCGCCCCACGTCCTCGTCCTCACCACCTACGACACCGACGCCGACATCAACCGCGCCATCGGCGCCGGAGCCACCGGCTACCTCCTCAAAGCCGAGCGCCCCGAGGAGCTCTTCGCCGCCATCCACGCCGCCGCCGAGGGGCGCACCACCCTCTCCGCCCCCGTCGCGAGCCGCGTCATGGCCGCCATGCGCGGCACCCGCCCCACCCTCACCGACCGCGAACTCGACATCCTCGGCCAGCTCGCCCGCGGCCTCGGCAACCGCGACATCGCCCGCGCCCTGTTCATCAGCGAAGCCACGGTGAAGACCCACCTGGGCCGCATCTACGACAAGCTCGGCGTGGACACCCGCGCAGGCGCCGTATCGGTGGCCAAGGAACAGCGCCTCCTCCCTTGACACCGCCGGGGCGCGGCCGGACCGCAGACGGGCCGGGCGTCCGCCAGCGGCCGGGCCCGCGCGCGCTGCCCGCCCGCAGCCCGTGACACCATCGGCTACGTGCTCGACATCGGCTACTCCCTCTCCCGACGCTTCCCCGACCCCCCGCAGACCGACTACCGCACCGCGGACGTCCGCCTCCTGCGCCACGACCTCTTCTGCGGCGACGTCTACCTCGCCGACACCGAAACCGACCGGGAAGTGTCCACGGCCTGGGGATGGGTCCCCGTCCTCGACTTCGCCTGGGCCCTGTGCGACATCGTCGAGGAGCTCGACCGCGACCCCCGCGGCAGCCGCTCCGCCGACCGCCGCCACGCCGAGCTCGACTTCACCGAGTCCACCGACCGCATCCTCTTCGAACGCCGCTTCGGCTGGGTCGACATCGAAGCCGACTGGATGGCCCCCGAGGAACCCCCGCTGACCTTCAGCCACCGCCTCCTGCGCCGCGAAGCCCGCGACTTCCTCCACGACCTCATCGCCGACCTCGTCGACATGCACGAGGACCTCGCCGACAACCCGGCCATCTGGACCCTCCAGTCCCGCTTCCCCCGCGTCCCGGCCTGACCGGCCGCCGGGAGCGGCGGCGTACTCGCCCGGTCGCGGCGGCGTACTCGCCCGGTCGCGGCGGCGTACTCACCCGACCGCGGCGCCCCGGGAATCCACGGCTACGGCACCACCCGCACCCCCAGGCACGCCGCCAACGCCGGTGCCAGCTCCACCAACTGCCCCGGCGTCACCACCGCCCCCGCGAGCGACTCCACCC
>NZ_RPSE01000612.1:0-2432 GCF_003949955.1 Streptomyces sp. WAC05292 | reverse complement strand
GCGCCGGGAGTCCGGGCCGTGCGGGCCTCGCCGCGGCCGGTGTGCCGGGGGCCGGGGACCGGCCCGCCCGCGGCGAGGCCCGCACGGCCCGGACTCCCGGCGCCCGGCTTCTCGGCGCCCGCCTTGTCGGCGCCCGGGTCCCCGGCGTCCGCCTTCGGGAGGGGTGTCATCGGGAGCGGCGGCGGGACTGCCAGAGCGCTGCGCCGGCGACCGCTGCGAGCGCCGCGGCGCCCGCCAGCGGGCCGGACCAGCCGCTGCCGCCGGAGCCGGACTCCGGTTCCGCGGCGGCGGTGCCGCCCGCCCCGGTCGGCGCGGTCGCCGGGCCGGGCTCCCCGGCGACCTGCTCGCCGCAGCCCTGCCGCGGGTAGCCGGAGATCGCACACAGCATCGCCGACCCGTCGTAGCGCAGCGGCTTGGCCACCGCGGCCAGCGCCTCCGCGGCGCTGGCGTCCGGGGCGACCCGGGCGCAGGCGGTGCGCGGGGCGTCCTGCGGCGGTGCCTCGCCCGCGGGCGCGTCCGCGGCGACGCCGAAGTCGACGACGACGGCTATGCGCTTGCTGCCCTCCGCGGCCGGTGTGCCCGCGCAGACGGCCGCGAAGTCGGCCGGGGTGCGGGGCTGGGCGGCCTGCGCCGCCGCGTCCGCGCTGACCGCGAAGCGGAAGCCCTGCACGGAGCCGTCCGCGGGGCGGGCCATGGAGGGCCCGACCTGGGCGTACGTCCACCCGCCGGCGGCGCCGTCCCAGTACGACCAGTAGCGGTAGCCCGCCGCATGGGCGGGGGCGGAGGCCGCGAGCAGGGCCGGCAGGGGCAGCAGGACCGCCGCCGCGGCCGCGGCGGCGGCACGGCGGAGGGGGGTCAGGCCGCGGCGCATCAGAGCTGGTTCTTCTTCCGGCGGCCGCTCAGCAGGATGCCGATGCCCATGCCCGCGGCCGCGCCGACGGCGATCATCCACCAGACGTTCTGGCCGCTGCCGGACTCCTCGCCGCCGTCGTCCTTCTTCGCGGGCTCGTCCGTCGCGGAGCCTGCGGCGGCCTGCGGGGCGGGGCCCGTCGCGTTCAGGGCCGTCACCAGGTCCGTCCCGCCGAACGACTTCGGGTCGGTGCCCGTGGCGTGCGCGACGAGGACGAGGGTGCCGAGGGCGGCCGGGCTGCCCTTGGCCCAGTCGGCGGAGTTGCCCTTCAGCCACTCCACCGCGCCGGCGGCGGACTGCTTGTGGCCGGCCGCGACCAGCGCGAGGACGGCGTCGGCGGTGTTGCCGGTGTCGGGGGCCGGCTGGTCGGCGCCGGGGGCGACGGCGGTGAGGTGGCCGTCCTTCTGCAGCGCGGCGGCCAGGTGCCCGGCGGCTGCCTCCGCGGCGGCCTCGGGGGCGGCGCCGTCCGTGCACCCGGTGCCCGCCGGGGTGTCCTTCGCGGCCGGGGCGACCACGATGCCCTTGCCGAGGGCGGCCAGCGTCGCGGCGGCCGTCGCGTCGGCGTTCGCGAGGAGCTTGCCGTCCACCGGCTGGTAGGCGAACGCGCCGCGGTCCGCGGCGGGCTCGGCGGAGCAGGGCAGGCGGAAGGCGAGCAGGCCGTCGTACGCGGACTTGCCGGCCTTCGACTTCACCTCGGCCGGCTTCTCGCCGGCGGCGGCGAGGGCGCTGATGACGACGGCGGTGGAGCTGGCCTCGCTCGGCGAGCCGGGGACGTACGCCCAGCCGCCGTCCTCGTTCTGGACGGACTTCAGCCAGTCCGCGCCCTTCTTCGCCGCGGCGTCCTGCCCGCCGAGGGCCTTCAGCGCCTGCACGGCCACCGCGGTGGCGTTCGTGTCGTACACGGTCTGCTCGCCGCACGCCGCGGAGGCGTCGGCGCGGAACGAGGCGAACCCGCCGTTCGCGCACTGCTGGCCGGCCAGCCAGGCCACCGCCTCCTTGGCGGGCTTCACACCGACGGTGTGCTGGGCGAGCAGCGCGATCGACTGCCGCCACACCCCGTCGTAGGTGGGGTCGTTCTTGCCGTACAGGCCCGACGGGACGACGGGCGGGGCCGACGGCGACGGCGTGGCCGGCGCGGCGAGGGCTGCGGGGGCGGCGCCGACGCACAGCACGGCGGAGGCGGCGAGCGCGGCTGCGCTGCGGCGGACGTTCATGGGGGCGGTGCCTCTCCTGCAGGGGGGCCGGAGGCAGGGTGCGGGGGCACCGGCTCCGGCTCCGTATTCCTCGACGGTGCCGGCCGCCGGGGGATCCGGCGGCGCGAGCCGCGCACCTCGGTACGGGGCGTTCCGGCTGCCGCCCGGCAGGGGCTGCCTGGGCGGGTCACGGTTGCGGGTCAGCGCCGGAATCGCACCGGCTTTCCCCCGTACGGAGGGTGGACGACGGCCCTTACTGTACCGGCCGGTACTGCGGGGGGAGGGAGGAGACGGCCGTCCGCGCCCCCTGCCGCACGGCTCTGAAACAC
>NZ_RPSE01000611.1:0-2449 GCF_003949955.1 Streptomyces sp. WAC05292 | reverse complement strand
CCTCCCTGCCGCCCGGACTCGGCGCCGGCCGCGCCCCGTCCGCACCGCTGCGGCGCGTCGCCTTCTCCTCCGCCGTCTCCGACGCCCCCCTCTCCGGACCGGGCACCCCCGTCGCCGTCGGAGACGTCCACCGCTACCCGGCCGCCTCGCCCGGCGCGCTCGCCCTGCGCACCGCACGGCCCCGCCTCATCGAAGGCGGCGGCCCGGACGACCTCGTCCAGTCCACCCTCGTGGTGCCGCTGGTGGCCCACGACACCGTCGTCGGCCTCGCCCAGTTCTCCCGCACCAAGGGCAGCGAGCCCTTCGGCGAACGCGACCGCGCCGTCGCCGTCGAACTCGCCGCCCGCGCCGCCGTCTGCATCGACAACGCCCGCCTCTACCGGCGCGAGCACGAACGCGCCCTGATCCTCCAGCGCAGCCTGCTGCCGCCCGGCGACCCGGAGGCCGCCGGCCTCGACATCGCCTGCCGCTACCTCCCCGGCAACGCCGCCACCGAAGTCGGCGGCGACTGGTTCGACGTCATCGAACTGCCCGGCCACCGCACCGCACTCGTCGTCGGCGACGTCATGGGCCGCGGACTGCGCGCCGCCGTCGCCATGGGTGAACTCCGCACCGCCGTGCGCACCCTGGCCCTGCTCGACCTGGAGCCCGCCGAAGTCCTCGCCGCCCTCGACGAGATCGCCCGCGGCCTCGGCGCCCCCGGCGGCTCGCAGCAGGCCTCCCGGGCCGCCCTCCACTCGCGCGACGCCGACCGCTCCGAGGTCTACCTCGCCACCTGCGTGTACGCCGTCTACGACCCGGTCACCCGGCGCTGCACCATCGCCAACGCCGGCCACATGCCGCCCGTCCTGGTCGAACCCGCCGAGCCCGGCTCCGCGCCGCGCGCCGGACTGCTGCTGGAGGTCCCGCCCGGCATGCCGCTCGGCGTCGGCGGCGAACCCTTCGAGGAGGTCGAGGTCGACCTCCCCGAAGGCGCCCTCCTCGCCCTCTACACCGACGGCCTCGTCGAATCCCGCGACCACCCCCTGGAGGAGGGGCTGCGCGGGCTGCGCCACGCCCTCACCGACCCGGCCCGGCCGCTGGAGGACATCTGCGACCACGTCCTGAACACCCTCGACACCCGGCACGGCGAGGACGACATCGCCCTCCTCATGGCCCGCGTCCAGGGACTCCCCGTCGACGCGGTCGGCGACTGGCACCTCCCGCGCGACGCCCGCTCGGTGGGCCGCGCCCGGGAGCTGGCCCGCGCCAAACTGCCCGCCTGGGGCCTCGAAGGGCTGCTCGACACCACCGAACTGCTCGTCAGCGAACTCGTCACCAACGCCCTGCGGTACGGCGAGGGCGACATCCGGCTGCGGCTGCTGCTGGACCGCACCCTCGTCTGCGAGGTGTGGGACGCCAACCTCGTCCAGCCGCGCCGGCGCCGCGCCCGCGACACCGACGAGGGCGGGCGCGGCCTGCAACTGGTCGGCCTGCTGTCGGCCGGCTGGGGGACCCGGCGGACCCACCGCGGCAAGACGGTCTGGTTCGAACTCCCGCTGCCCGGGGCCTCCGCCGAACCGGAGGGCGGACTGTCGGCCGAACAGCTCCTCGGCCTGTACGGCTGAACCGGGCGCGGGCCGGGGCCCCGCCGCCCCTCCACCCGCCCGCCTGACCGGACCCGGCCGGGCCGGGCCGCGCCCGACCGGTCAGGCCCGGCCCGCGGACTTCAGCGCCGCCAGCCGGGCCTCGACCTCCTCGGCCCGCGCCAGGCCGTCCAGCGCCTCGAACTGCGCGTCCAGCGAGGAGGCCGCCAGCTCCTCGCGGCCCAGCGCCCGCGCCTCCTCCCGCCGCACCTTGTCCTCGAAGCGGCCCAGCTCGCTCGTCGGGTCCGTCACGTCGATGCCGCGCACCGCGTCCAGCATCCGGTTCTGCGCCTCCGCCGTCCGCGCCCGCGCCACCAGCTCGTCCCGCTTCGCCGTCAGCTCGTCCAGCTTGCCCCGCATGGCGTCCAGCCCGTCCCGGAGCCGGCCCGCCACCTCCGCCTGCGCGGCGATCACCGGCTCCGCGTCGGCCGCCTCCCGCTCCGCCCGCAGCTGCCGCTCCAAAGCCACCCGGGCCAGCCCGTCGAAGCGGTCCGCCTCGGCCACCGACCCGTCCGCCCGCAGCCCGTCCGCCCTGCGGCTCGCCGCGAGCGCCTTGGCGCCCCACTCCGCGGCCGCCGCCACATCCTCGTCGCGGTCCGCCTCCAGCAGCCGCAGCCCGCCGAGGACCGTCGCCACGGCCTGGTCGGCCTCCGAGATGCTGTTGGTGTAGTCCCTGATCAGCTGGTCGAGCATCGTCTGCGGGTCCTCCGCCTGGTCCAGCAGGGCGTGGATGTTGGCGCGCGCCAGCAGGGCGACGCGGCCGAGGACGGTCTGCTTGCTCATCGGTCCAGCGCTCCTCGGGGGTCGGGAGGGGAGAACGAAGG
>NZ_RPSE01000610.1:0-2462 GCF_003949955.1 Streptomyces sp. WAC05292 | reverse complement strand
CCCCGCACCCCGCGCCCCACACGCCGGCGGGGCTGGATCTGCCCCCCCCGGCGGGGCTGGACGGGCCCTTGGCGGGACGGGGGACATCCGGCCCGCGCGGCGTTTGAGCGCACGGGCGCGGAGCGCCCGGACCGGGCCCGGGGCGGAGCCCCGGTTTCGGGAAGGGGCGGGGTGGGGGAAGGAAACCTCTGGAAGGAACCCATGAGCACCACAGCCATCGGCAATATCGGGAGCCTCGTCACCAACGACCCGGAATCGGGTGAGGGCCCCCTCGGCCTGATCGAGAACGCAGCGGTCGTCGTCGAAGACGACCGCATCGCCTGGGTCGGCCCCACGGCCCAGGCCCCGCCGGCGGACACCGCCTTCGACGCCCAGGGCCGCGCCCTGATCCCCGGCTTCGTCGACTCCCACTCCCACCTCGTCTTCGCCGGCGACCGAACGGCCGAGTTCAACGCCCGCATGTCGGGCCGCAGCTACTCCGCCGGCGGCATCCGCACCACGGTCGCGGCGACCCGCGCCGCGTCCGACGCCGAGCTGGAGGCGAACCTGGTCCGCCACCTCGACGAGGCCCGCCGCCAGGGCACCACCACCTTCGAGACCAAGTCCGGCTACGGCCTGACCGTCGCCGACGAGGCCCGCGCCCTGCGCATCGCCGCCGCGCACACGGAGGAGGTGACCTACCTCGGCGCGCACATCGTCTCCCCGGACTACGCCGAGGACCCGGCCGGCTACGTCGACCTCGTCACCGGCGAGATGCTCGCGGCGTGCGCCCCCTATGCCCGCTGGGTGGACGTCTTCTGCGAGAAGGGCGCCTTCGACGGCGACCAGGCCCGTGCGATCCTGACCGCCGGTGCGGCCGCCGGGCTGATTCCGCGCGTGCACGCCAACCAGCTCTCGTACGGCCCGGGCGTGCAGCTCGCCGTCGAGCTGGGCGCGGCCTCCGCCGACCACTGCACGCACCTGACCGACGCCGACGTCGACGCCCTCGCCCAGGCCGCGGACACCACCGTGGCCACGCTCCTGCCGGGCGCCGAGTTCTCCACCCGCGCGCAGTGGCCGGACGCCCGCCGGCTGCTGGACGCGGGGGCGACGGTCGCGCTGTCCACGGACTGCAACCCGGGTTCCTCGTACACGAGCTCCATGCCGTTCTGCATCGCGCTGGCCGTCCGTGACATGGGGATGACGCCGGACGAGGCCGTCTGGGCGGCCACCGCCGGCGGCGCCCGCGCGCTGCGGCGTACGGACATCGGGGTCCTGGCGCCGGGTGCCCGAGCCGACCTGGCGCTGCTGGACGCCCCGAGCCACGTGCACCTGGCGTACCGGCCCGGCGTGCCGCTGGTCTCCGCGGTGTGGCAGCGGGGGGTGCGCGCGGCCTGACGGGCCGCGGCCGAACACCGCGTCCTTCGTCTTCCCCTTGCAGGGCCCCGGGCGTACCTTGAGCCACCGATCTGATGTGCCGTCAGAATCGGTTCGAGGGGAGGACGAAGGTGTCCCACCGCACACGCTCGGCGGCGGTCGCGCTCGCGCTGGCCGGGGCGGCGGTTCTGCCCGCCGCCGGCACGGCCCGCGCCGACGTCGTGGACGTCGCCTACGACTGCAAGACCCCCATCGGGGACAAGTCGGCCGTCTCGCCCATCGACATCAAGGCCGCCGCGGAGGGCGCCGGCTACAAGCTCACGATGTCCTTCCGCAAGGGCGTCTCCTCCAGCCCCATCGAACTCGGCAAGGGCGCGATGAACCCGAGCGCGGTCATCGTGGTCGGCGGCGCCGACCAGGGGCAGGTGGCGGTCTCCGGCCCGCCGAACCCCGAGGCGGCACCCGCGAACACCCCCATCCGAATCACCGACCTGTCGGGCACCTACACCCCGCGGAAGACGGGCCGGGTCACCTTCACGGCGGGCGTGCTGACCATCAAGGCGATGGGGACGACGACCACCTGCACACCCGGCAACAGCCCGAAGCCGTCGCTGGAGCTGGACGTCACCGCCGCGGCCGGCGCGGGGCCCGGGTCCGGGCCCCCGGACACCCTCCCGCAGACCGGGCCGGAGGACTCCGTCGCCGCGCTCGCCACCCTCGGCGGGACCGTGCTGCTGTCCGGCACCGCGGGGCTCCTCTGGCTGGGCCGGCGCAGCCGCCGGGCCGCCCGGACCTGAACGGAGCCCCGGCCATGCGCGTGCCCCGCCCGCCGGTCGGCGCCTCCTCCCGCCGCTCCCGCGGCCGGAGGGCCGCCTCCGCACTGCCGCTCCTGCTGCTGCTCGGTACGGCCCCCGCCCGCGCCGCGGACGGCCCCGGCTGGAGCGCCGCCCCCGAGCCGGGCACGGCCGGCGGGGCGCCCCGGCCCGCTTTCTACCTCGCCGGCGCCCCCGGAGCCGTACTGGAGGACCGCCTCACCCTGGCGAACCCCTCCGACCTGCCGCGCACCTTCGCCCTCCGGGGGGCCGACGAGCCCGGCGGGGCGGGCC
>NZ_RPSE01000060.1:0-23578 GCF_003949955.1 Streptomyces sp. WAC05292 | reverse complement strand
GCCGCGGGCGGGGTGCCGGTGGCGGCGAGGACCGCCCGCAGTCCGCGGGCCGCCTCGACGGCGTCGTGCCCCATCGCGTGGAAGTGGGTCCACCACACGTCGGGTTCGTGGGCGAGCAGGTGCTTGTGGATGGCGGTCTGGCCGAATCCGTTCGCGTGCAGGGCGTCGGTGGCGCGCTGGAGCTCCGCCTCGACGACGACGAGGTCGCCGCGCACCACCGTCATCCCGTCGGCGTACGGGGTGAAGGCGGCGTAGGAGCTGAGCGCCAGCCCCGGGTGGACGGTGACGCCCTGGGAGACGACGGTCAGGTCGCGGCGCGGGAAGGCGACCCGGTAGACGAGGCCGGACATGAGGCGTCCGGGGCGCCCCAGGGCGGCCGCGACGCCCACCCAGTCGGCGTCGGTGGTGGGCACCGGCTCGATCGGGGTCCGGGCGGCGGTCCCGGCCGCGGTGCCGGCTGCGGCAGCGGTGGCCGTCGCGGATCCGGCGAGTACGGGTGCGAGCGCCGCTGCGGTCAGCAGCCGGCGCCTGGATGTGCCGGCGGGGGCTTCCCCGCCGGGCCGTCGGTCTCGGGTCATGGTCAACGCCCTCCGTCCGGTCCGTCGACAGGCGATGCAACCACGGCGCACCGGCCGCGGGACGCAGACCGGCGCCCGCTGCGGGCCGGACGGGGGAAAGGCTCACCCGTGCGGGGCGGGCGCGGGCCGCAACGGTGACGCAAACGCGTGAGGCGCGGGTTCGGGCGGGGCCGGCCGCGGGCGGTGTCGGCCCGTCAGGAGAGGGCGGAGACCCGGAAGACCGCCTGCGCCGTCTCGCTGTCGATCAGGCGGGAGAGCCGGCGCATCGGCGCCACGCCCTCGGCCAGGGTTCCGCGGGCGACGCTCGTGTCGATGTCCTGGCCGACTCGGTGCCACAGCGGGGGGTTCGCCGTGAGGACCCGCGGGTCGAGCTCGACGCGGTTGCCGTCGGTGTCGGTCAGGACGAGCCGCTGCGCCAGCCCGTCGTGCCAGACCACCGAGGCCAGCCGGTCGGTGCGGACCCGGCGCCTGCGGACGAGGCCGCGGGTGGTCAGCCGCCCGGGGGCGGCGCTGACCCGGGTGGGCCACAGGACGACGAAGAGGACGGCACCGAGCCCCGCCCAGACCGCCGTGCGCGGCCAGTCGGTGAAGCCGGCGGCGGCGTCGACGCCTAACAGGAGCGAGGTCAGCACGACGGCGGTGCCCGCCGAGGCTCTCGCGTCCGGGGCCCATCCGCTGTCCTGGACAGCCTTCGGTTCGGCCACGGGAAACCCTCCCCACATCAACACATCAACAAGATCAAGGTGTACAACGCATTCAACTACCCAGGGACACGGCGGGCAGTCCCTCCGGGGGTCCTCCGGCGGCAGGTTGGCGCATTCGGGGCGTTCGATGACGCTTTGCCGCGCCCTGCGCGGCAAAGGCGGGGCCCGGCCGGAGGCGGAGCGCTGCGTACCCTTGCGGCATGACGATGCACAGGACCGGCCGCGTACGTGTCGAAGCGATGCTCGAAGACCTCAGGACACTCGTCGAAGTCGAGTCCCCGTCACGGGACGTCGAGGCGCTGACCGCGTCGGCGAAGGCGGTCGCGGGGGTCCTGGAGGGCCGGCTCGGCGGGCAGGCCGTCCTGGTCGACAGCGAGGCCGGTCCGCACGTCCACTGGTCGGGCGGCGGGGAACCGCGCGTGCTGGTCCTCGGCCACCACGACACGGTGTTCCCGCTGGGCACCCTGGAGCGGCGGCCGTTCGCCGTCGAGGGCGGGCGGGTGACCGGGCCGGGCGTGTTCGACATGCTCGGCGGGCTCGTCCAGGCGGTGCACGGCATCGCGGGCCTCGGCGACCCGTCGGGCGTGGAGATCCTGGTGACAGCGGACGAGGAGGTCGGCTCGCACACCTCGCGGGCGCTGATCGAGGAGCGGGCGCAGGCCTGCGGCGCCGTCCTCGTCGTGGAGGGAGCCGCCGACGGCGGGGCGCTGAAGACCGGCCGGAAGGGCTGCGGGTCCTTCCACGTCTCCGTCGCAGGCCGCGCCTCGCACGCAGGGCTCGAACCGGCCGCCGGGGTCAACGCCCTCGTGGAAGCGGCGCACCAGGTACTGGACATCACCGCGCTCGGCCGGCCGGAGGCCGGCACCACCGTCACCCCGACCGTCGCGTCCGCGGGCACGCTGGACAACGTCGTCCCGGCGGAGGCGAGCATCGTGGTGGACGTCCGGGTGGAGACGGCGGACGAGAAGGAGCGCATCGAGTCCGCGTTCGCCTCCCTCGTCCCGCACCTGCCGGAGGCGGAGATCACGGTGAGCGGCGCCGTCGGCCGGCCGCCGATGCCCGAGGCGGCGTCGGCCGAGCTGTTCGCCCTGGCGAAGGGGCTGCTGCCGTCGCTGGAGGGCAGGGCCGTCGGCGGAGGCAGCGACGGCAACTTCACGGCCGCGCTCGGCGTGCCCACCCTCGACGGCCTCGGCGCGGTCGGCGGCGGCGCCCACGCCGACCACGAGTACGTGCTGGTCGACACCATGGTGGAGCGCGCCGAGCTGGTCGCGGGCCTCGTCCGCGCGATCCGCGAGCAGCCGCGGCCCGCGGCCCGCTAGAACGGAGCGGCCCCGGCTCACACGAGGGCTTCGTGGACGAAGCACCAGCGCCAGTCCTCGCCGCGTTCGAAGGAGCGGACCACGGCGTGTCCCGTGTCCGTCGCGTGCGCGCGGGCGTGCCGCATCGGCGAGGAGTCGCAGCAGCCCACGCGGCCGCAGACCAGGCACAGCCGCAGGTGCACCCACGGGGAGCCGAGGCGCAGGCAGTCCTCGCAGCCTTCGGGGGTGCGGGGCGTGACGGGGCGGACCATGGCGAGGTGCGGGTCCGGATTCGTGCTCATCGCCGCCTCCCGGGTGTCGCGGCCGGTCGGATGCCGGGCCGGCGGGGCCGCGGGGCGGCGGCCCCTTTCCAGCATGCGCCCGGCGGCCCCCCGGGGCCGCCGGGGAGCGGGCCGGGCAGCGGCGGCGGGGGCGCGGCCGATCGCGTAGGCTCGGCGGATGGCGAAGTACTTCGACGTCCACCCCGACAACCCGCAGCAGCGCACGATCAGCGGCGTCGCGGACAGCATCCGCTCGGGGGCGCTGGTGGCGTACCCCACCGACTCCTGCTATGCGCTGGGCTGCCAGCTCGGCAACCGGGAGGGCCTGGCCCGGATCCGGTCCATCCGCCGCCTCGACGACCGGCACCACTTCACCCTGGTGTGCCGGGACTTCGCCCAGCTGGGGCAGCTCGTCAACATCGGCAACGACGTCTTCCGCGCCATCAAGGCGGCGACGCCCGGCAGTTACACCTTCATCCTCCCGGCGACGCGGGAGGTGCCGCGGCAGCTCCTGCACCCGAAGAAGAAGACCGTCGGCGTGCGCATCCCCGACCACACCGTCACGCAGGCGCTCCTCGCCGAGCTGGGCGAGCCGCTGCTGTCCAGCACCCTGCTGCTGCCCGACGAGAGCGAACCGCTCACGATCGGCTGGGAGATCAAGGAGCGGCTGGAGCACTCCGTGGACATCGTCGTCGACTCGGGCGACTGCGGGACGGAGCCGACGACCGTCGTCGACTTCTCCGGCGGCGCGCCCGAGGTCGTCCGCCACGGCGCCGGGGACCCGTCCCGGTTCGAGTGAGGCGGCAAGGCGGCTTCGGGACGGCCGGCGGGCGCGCCGCCGGCCGTCCCGGCGCCCCCGCCCGTCGCGGCCGCGGCGTCGGCCGGGTGCGATGCGGCCCCGGCGGTGGGCGCGCATCATGGGAGGAGACGCTCGGTTCGCTCGGCGAAGGAGGGCGCGGATGAGTTCCCAGCGCTTCGAGCTGGTGTTTTCCGAGGAACCGGACGGCCGGGAGGACGTGGTGGTCGTGACCGCGACGGGCCTGTCGGGCCCCGGCGGGCACCCGGTGTACGAGGACCCGACCGGCATCGTGCGCGCCGAGATCAGCGACCGCGGGGAAGTCCGCGTCCTGGCCTCCGGCGGCGGGCAGAGCCCGGCCCGTGTGGTGCGCGCCCGACCGGTGGACTGACCGCCCGGTCCCCCGTGTCGCCCTGCGGGTCCGCGGCCCCGACTCCCGGGCCGTGGCGCCCCGTTCGGCTGCCCTTCAGGCCAACGATCTTCGCCCGTAAGGCACTTGACACGCGGATGTGCGGGGTACGATCTCCGCCGTGACGGGGTCGGGGGTATTCGGACGTCCGGGCGGACTGCGAGCCCGCGGCTGCGCGACGGCGGCCGCGGCCCTGCTGGCCCTGGCCGGGTGCGCCGCGGAGGGGACACCGGACGCGGAGGGCGGTCCGGGCGGGTCCCCGCGTCCGCCGGCGGCTTCGGGCGGGGCCACCGCCGGCGCGCCGGCCCCGTCCGGCAGACCCGACCCGTCCGGCAAGCCGGGCGGCGGCGCCGCCCCGTCCGCCGTGCCCGCGTTCGACCCGGCCAAGCAGCCGGCCGACGCCGCCGCGGCCCGGGCGCTCCTCGACCGGGTCCTGGTCGACACGGAGGCGTTCGGCCCGGACGTGCGGCGCAGCTCCCCCTTCGAAAGCCGGCCGGGCCGCTGGCCCGTTCTCGACGCCGACTGCGTGTGGCAGACCTCCGGCCTGCCGCCCGGCGTGCTCGCCACCCGGACCCGCTACTTCCACATCCCGGCCGGCGACGGCCGAGGCCGGGTGCGGATCAGCGCCACGGTCACCGTCCACCGCGACCCGTCCGGATCCGGCTGGGAGACCGCTCAGGCCATGGAGGAGGTGCTGCGCTGCCCGCAGCAGGTCCTGGGCGCCGGAGAGCGGCTGCAGAACCTGTGGGGCGCCTCGCTCTACCTGGGGGAGCAGCTGAACGGCTGGACGGAGGACGCGTTCAGCGAGTCCGGCGAGTACGTCGGCGAGGAGGACGGCGGGCCGCACCCGTACGTGTGGTCGCAGGGGCAGTTCGGCCCGGTCACGATGGCGGTCGCCGGCCGGGGCGCGGCCGGGGTCACCGCGCAGGCCGTTCGGGCACTGGTCGTGCAGGGGACCAGCCGGATGATGCTCCAGGCACACGGCGCGCTCGCGAAGGAGGGCTGATGGAGCGGCTCCACCCCGCGGACCCCTCACGGCTCGGCGGGCACCGCCTGCTGGGGCGGCTCGGTGCGGGCGGCATGGGCGTCGTCTACCTCGGCCGCACGGACGACGGGGCGCTCGCCGCGGTCAAGGTCATCCGCGCGGAGCACGCCGACGAGGACGACTTCCGCGCCCGGTTCCGGCGTGAGGCGGCCATCGCCGCCCGCGTGGACAGCCCGTGGGCGGTGCGGGTCACCGGGGCCGACCCGGACGCGGCCGAGCCGTGGCTGGCCACCGCGTTCGTCCCCGGCCCCTCGCTGGCGGAGGCCGTCTCCGCGCACGGCCCGCTCCCGTTGCGCGCCGTCCGGCTCCTCGGGAAGGCGCTCGCCGGGGCGCTCGGGGTGATGCACGGCCAGGGCCTGGTCCACCGGGACGTGAAGCCCGCGAACGTGCTGCTCGGCATGGACGGCCCGCGGCTGATCGACTTCGGGATCGCGCGCGGCGGCGAGCACACCGCCCTGACCTCCACGGACGTCGTCATCGGCACTCCGGGGTTCCTCTCCCCCGAGCAGGCCAGGGGGCTGCCCGCCGAGCCCGCCGGGGACGTGTTCTCGCTGGGCTGCCTGCTCGCGTACGCGGCCACGGGGCGGCTGCCGTTCGGTACGGGCGCGGCGGAGGCGGTGCTGTACCGCACCGTCCACGACGAGCCGGAGTTCGGGCCGGAGGTCCTCGCCGATCCGGAGCTGGCCGCGCTGCTGCGCAGGGCCCTCGCCAAGCACCCCGAGGAGCGGCCCACGGCCCGTGAGGTGGACGGGGCGCTGACCGAGGACGCGCCGGGAGCGGGCACCGGGTGGCTGCCCGACCCGGTCGTGGCGGTGATCGCCGAGCGGGCGGCCGCGCTGCTGGCCCTGCCGGGGATCGAGGAGACCGTCGCCGACTCGGCACCCGGCGCCGCCGCGGCCGGCGGGCGCGGTCCGACGCGGCGGCGGCTGCTGGCGCTCGGCGCGGCGGGCGCCCTGGCCGCGGTCGGCGGCGGGGCCGCCGCCTGGCTGTCCCTGCGCGGCGGCAGCGGGGCCTCCGGCGCGGCGGGCGGGCGGCGGTGGCTGCTCGGAGTGCACGCCGACCTGTCGGGGCCGCACAAGGCTGCCGGGCTGGCGCAGGAGCGCGGGGTGCGGCTGGCCGTAGCCGACTTCAACTCCCGTGCGCGGCGGCCGTTCACGCTCGGGGTGGTCACCGCGGACGACGGCGGTGCCGCCGACAGGAGCGCCGCCGCCGCGGCCGGGCTGGTCGGCAACCGGGACGTCCTCGCGGTGGTCGGCCCGACGGCCAACGCCTCGGTGATGGCCTGTCTGGAGCCGTACGGGGAGGCCGCGCTGCCCGTGCTGACGGTGTCGGCGCTCGGCACCTCGTTCGGGGTGGCGGACCGGCGGAGCTTCTTCCAGAACTCCGCGCTGTCCCTCGGCCAGGGCTCCGCCGTCGGCCTGCAGCTCGTCCGGGGCCAGGGGGCGCGGCGCCTGGGCCTGCTGTGCGACCGCGACGGCGACTCCGAGGGGTGGCAGGCGGTGCTGCTGCTCAGCCGCACCCTGGGCTCCGCCGACCCGGCGGCGACGGCGTACGCGCGGGTCGTGCCGCGGGGCGCGCAGGCCCTGCCGCAGGTCGTCGCCGACATGCTCGCGCACGGCGTCGACGGGTTCTTCTACACGGGCACCCCGGCGGGCGCGGCGAAGACGGCGGGGCTGCTGGCCGACGCCGGGTTCCGCGGGCCGCGCGCCGCCGACTACGGGATCGCGGGCCAGGAGTTCCTCGCGCAGGCGGGGGCGGCCGCCGAGGGCTGGCAGTTCCTCACCCCGTACACCGGCCCGGAGGCGCCGCGGACCGCGCAGCTCGCCAAGGCGCACCGGGACGCGTACGGGGAGGCGCCGGGCATCTGGACGGTCGAGGCGTACGACACGGCCGCCCAGGTCATCGACCGGCTGGCCGCGGCGGCGGCCGCGCGGGGCGGCGCCCGCCCGACCCGCGCGGAGCTGCTGGCGGCCCTGCCCGGCGGCACCTACCAGGGCCTGGCGAAGGAGTACGCGTACGACGAGCAGCGGCAGGTGAAGGGGAACATCTACTTCCTGCACCGGGTGGAGGGCGGCCGGATACGGTTCGTGGGTCCGGCCGTCCGCGAGTCGGCCGGGTAGCGGGTGCGCCCGCTCCTGCCCGCCGACCCGGCGTCGGTCGGCGGGCACCGGCTCCTCGGACGGCTCGGTTCGGGCGGGATGGGCACCGTGTACCTGGGCCGGTCCCCGGCGGGCGTCCTGCTCGCGGTGAAGGTGATCCGGGCCGACCACGCCGCGGACCCTGCGTTCCGGGCCCGGTTCCGGCGGGAGGCGCAGGCCGCGGCGGGGCTGTCCGGGCGGTGGGTGGTGCCGGTGGTCGCCGCGGATCCGGAGGCGCCCGAGCCGTGGCTGGCCACGCCGTTCGTGCCCGGGCCGTCGCTGTCCGAGGCGGTGGGCGCCCACGGGCCGCTGCCGGCGGGGAGCGTGCGGACTCTGGGGGTGCGGCTGGCCGAGGCCCTGGAGCAGGTGCACGCGGCGGGGCTGGTGCACCGCGACGTCAAGCCGGGGAACATCCTGCTCGCGCCGGACGGGCCGCGGCTGATCGACTTCGGGATCGCGCGGGCGGTCGGGGCGACGACGCTGACGGCGGCCGACGCGGTCGTCGGGACGCCGGGCTACCTGCCGCCGGAGCAGGCGCGGGCGGGTGCGGGGGCGCCGAGGCCTGCGGGGGACGTGTTCTCCCTCGGCTGTGTGCTGGTGTTCGCCGCGACCGGGCGGGGGCCGTTCGGCGGCGGGCACGCCGCCGCCGTCGTCTTCCGCACGGTGCACGACGAGCCGGTGCTGGACGGGGTCCCCGCGGAGCTCCGGGAGGCCGTCGCGGCGTGCCTGGCGAAGGACCCGGCCGTGCGGCCGCTCCCCCTGCGGCTGCGGGAGGCACTCGGCGGCGGCACGGAGCCGGCCTGCGGGGACGGCGGGAGCGGCGCGGACGGCGCGGACTGGCTGCCGCCGCCGCTGCCGCGGCTGATCGCCGAACGCTCCACCCGCGCCCTGGAGCTGCCCGCCCCCGAGCCCACCCGCCTCGACGGGCCGCAGGCGCCTTCCGGCGTGCGGGGGCCGGGCAGCGGCCGGCTGACCCGGCGGCGCCTTCTGGCGGTCGGCGGGGCGGTGGCCGCGGCGGCGGTTCCACCGGCGTGGCTGGCCGCGCGCGGCCGTGGACCGGGCGGGGCCGCCGCGCGCGGCGCGGCGGTCGGACCGGTGTTCACCGTGGCCCTCCAGGCCGACCTGTCGGGGCCGGGGAAGGCCGAGGGGCAGGCGCACGAGCGGGGTCTGCGGCTGGCCGCGGACCGGCACAACGCGCGCAGCGGCGCCCCGTTCCGGCTGGCCGTCCGCGCCGCGGACGACGGCGGCGACCCCGCGCGGGCCGCGCAGGTGATCGGGGGGCTCGTGGCGGACCCGTCGGTGGTCGCGGTCGTCGGCCCCACCGCGCAGGACGCCGTGCCCGCCCTGGCCGCCGCCTGCCTGGCCGCGGACCTGCTGCTGCTGCCCGTGTCCGTCCACAGCGGGGCGGCGGCCCAGTCCGACTGGCGGACGGTGTGCGACACGCGCGGGAAGCCGGAGGAGATCTCCCTGCCGGTGCTGCACTACCTGTCGCGGGTGCGTCCCGTCTCGCACACCGCGGTGGTCGAGCAGGAGGGCGCGGCGGAGACGGACTGGGAGCTCACCCGCATGCTCCGGCACACACCCCCGTCGCAGGGCACCGTGAGCGTCCACCGGATCCCGGGCGCGGCGGGCGCAGCCGACCTGGCGGGGGTCGTGGACGCGATCGTGCGGGCGGGAGCGCAGGCCGCGGTCTTCGCGGGGACGTCCGCGGGGGTCGCCGGCCGGTTCGCGCGGACCCTGGCCGGTGCCGGGTTCGCGGGTCCGCGGATGGCGACGGGCCGGGTGATGGCCCCCGCCTTCCTGGAGGCGGCCGGCGGGGCGGCGGAGGAGTGGGTGTTCGGCGCGTTCTTCACGGAGCCGTCGGCCGTGCCCGCCGCGGCCGACTTCACCGCCGCGCACCGGGCCGCGTACGGGGCGCCGCCGGCCCGGTGGGCCGCCGAGGCCCACGATGCGCTCGGCCTGGTCGCGGCCGCCCTGGCCGCGCTGGGCGAGGAGGGCCGCGACCGGCCGGGGCTGTCGCGGCGGATCTTCCGCACCTCCTACGAGGGGCTGGCCAAGCCGCTGGCCTTCGACGCCACGACGCGGACGCTCGCCGGGCTGCGCGTCGCGCACCTGTACCGGGTCCGGTCGGGCGCCTTCGCGTACCTGGGCCCGTACGCGGACGTGACGGCCGCCACATGACGCGCCGTCACGTGCGGGCCGCCGCGTGACGGCGCCGGCCCCGCCCCGGTGGCCGGAGCGCTGCCGGGTGGCTGCTCCGTACGGGTGCTCTTCGGCTCCCGTTCGGCCCCACCCCCCGAGCGCATGATCATCCTTTCGGCCCGCGGTCGTCTTTGATGCTCCCATCCGGCCATGGGCGATCTGGGAGGGCCGCATCCCGATGTCTCCGACACACTCCGCACCGCACCCACCACGGGAACCACTGGCCGCGCAACCGCCGCAGGATGCACCCGAACGGCGGTCGCCCGGCCCCTCCCGGTCCCGGCGGAGCCGGGCGTGGAGCGTCGCCGCCGCCGTGACGGGCGCCGCCCTGCTCGTCGCCGCGGCTCCCGGCAGCGCACCCCGGGGGCCCGCGGACGGCGGCGCCGCACCCGCCTCGGCCGGCGTGGTGCTGCTGGTGGGCAGGGCGCTTCAAGAGGGCGGCGGATCCGCGGCGGGCTGCGCCGCCGCGGGGGGCCGGGCCGGCCTGTGCCCGGGCTGGCGGCAGCAGCGGGTCAGGGCCACCGCCGACGGCGCGGGCGCGGTGCTGCGCGAGCCGCGCGGACGCGGCGCCGTGCGCACGGCGCGCACGGTGGTGCTGCCGACCGACCCGGGCGGCCCGCTGGAGATCGGGCTGGCCGGTCCCGGGCTGCTGACCGACGTCACCGTGCAGGACGCGCACGGCCGGCACGTCGGCGGCGTCCTCTCGCCGAAGGGCCTGCACTGGAACAACACCGAGCCGCTGCGGGCCGGCGAGCTGTACACGGTGCACGTCGGGGCGCAGGACGCGGCCGGCACGCCGGTCGGGGCGACCATGGCGTTCCGTACGGCGCCCGCTCCGAAGGGCGGCCGGGTGACGGCCGGGTTCGGGCCGCGGCCCGGCACGTACGGGGCGGGGCAGATCGTGACGGCCTCGCTGAGCCGGCCGATCCCGGCGGCGGACCGGGAGGCGCGGGCCAGGGTCGAGCGGTCGCTGGAGGTCACATCGGAGCCGGCGGTGCAGGGGGCGTGGCACTGGGTGGACCCCTCGACGCTGCACTACCGGCCGCGTGCGTACTGGCCCGCGCACGCGGTGGTGCGGGTGCGCAGCGGGCTGGACGGGGTGGACCTCGGCGAGCACGGCCACGGCGGGCCGTCGGAGCCGGTGGAGTTCGCCATCGGGGACCGGGTCGAGGCCCTGACGGACTCCGCGGCGCACCTGATGACGGTGCGCCGCAACGGCCGGGTGCTGCGGACGATCCCGGTGACCACGGGCAAGGAGGGCTTCCGCACCCGCAGCGGCATCAAGGTGGTGCTGGGGCAGGAGGCGCGGGTCCGCATGCGCGGGGACACGGTCGGCATCGGGCGCGGCACGAGCGAGTTCTACGACCTGTCGGTGCGCTACGCGACACGGGTGACCTGGAGCGGCGAGTACGTGCACGCGGCGCCGTGGTCGGTGGACGCGCAGGGGCGGGAGAACGTCAGCCACGGCTGTACGGGGATGAGCACGGCGGACGCGGCCTGGTTCTTCGACACGGTGCGGATCGGGGACATCGTGGAGGTGGTCAACAGCGGCGGTGAGCCGATGGAGCCGTTCGCGAACGGGTTCGGCGACTGGAACCTGGACTGGAAGGCCTGGCTGGCGGGCAGTGCGCTCGCCCCGGAGGCGGCGGAGGCCGGCCCTGCGGCGGCGGTGTCCGCCGCGGCGCCGCGGACCCCGGCGCGCCTGCTGCCGATGGTGTGACGCGGACGTGGGTGGGCGCTGCACCCGCGGCGTCGCGGGTGCAGCGCCCGGTACCGCGCCGGGCGGGCCGTCTACCGGGGGGCGGGGCAGGCCTGCCAGGCGAGGTGGTACAGGGTGCTGACGCCGGCGTCGGTGGAGTCCATCGTCATGAAGCTCGTCGCGGCCTGCGGGTTGGAGGTGCCGGCATTCACCCGCAGTTCGGTGTTGATGTTGAAATTGCGCTTTTCGCCGCAGGGCGCCCAGACGAGGTCCGCGTATTCGGTGCGGTCGGTCGCCTGCCAGTTGTCGTTGAAGGGTCCGTTGAACTGGTGGGTGCGCTGCGTCGTCTGCGGCATTCCCTGGAAGTAGTAGTTCGCGCGTTCCTGGCCCCATGCGCCGGGCTGGAGGAATGCGAATCCGCGGTAGTCGGCCTGGACGATCGCGTAGGTGAATCCGGAGGGCACGTGGACCCGCAGGTTCAGCTGGCAGTTCTTGCGGAACGCGGTTGGCGGGGCGCCGGGGCCGACCTGCGCCAGGTAGTCACTGTAGGTGACGGTGAAGGCCGTGTTGTCGGGGGCCACGGCCACCTCGGCGGTGCCCTCGCGGCATCCGGATCCGTTGACCGTGGCGAGCTCGATCACGATCTTGTCGGGTGGCGCGGTGATCTGCGGGGTGTGGCCGGCGGCGCCGGCCGGGGTGGTCGCCGCGGCGGCGAGGACGGCGGCCGCCGCGCCGGTGAGCAGGGTGCGGGACAGGGAAGGGGACATCGTCGTCGCTCCTGACCGTGATTCGGGTGGGCCGGTGCTCCCGCCGGGTCAGGACCCGGGACAGGTCTTCCAGGCGAAGTGGTAGACCGTGCTGACGCTGCCGTCGGTGGAGTCCATGCTCATGAAGCTCAGCGACTGCGGGTTCGAGGTGCCGGGGTAGACGCGCAGCTCGCTGTTGACGTTGAGGTTGCGCTCCTCGCCGCACGGGGCCCAGACCAGGTCGGCGTAGTCGGTCTGGTCGGTGGCCTGCCAGTTGTCGGAGTACGGACCGTGGAACTGGTGGAGGGTGCGGGCGGTCTGCGCCATGCCCTGGAAGTAGTAGTTGGCGCGCTCCTGCCCGTAGGCGCCGCGCTGGAGGTGGGCGAAGCCGCGGTAGTCGGCGCGGGCGATGGCGTAGGTGAAGCCCTGCGGGACGTGGACGCGCAGGGCGAGCTGGCAGTTCTTGCGGAAGTCGGTGCCGCCGGAGCCGGCACCGGTCTGGGCGAGGTAGTCGCTGTACGTGACCGTGAAGGAGGTGTTGTCGGAGGCGGCGGCGACGGTGGCGGTGCCCTGGGGGCATCCGGATCCGTTGACGCCGACCACGTCGACGGTGATTCTCCCCGGCGGCGGGGTGTCGGTGTCGGCGTGGGCCGGTGCGGCCAGAGCGGTGAGCGCCGCCAGTGCCGCGGCGACGGTCAATCTGCGGATCGCCATCTGGATTTTCCCCATTCCTCCGGTGCCCGTTCCCGAATTTCGGCATGGACATGCCACCACGGGTTTTGCCGGCGCGGAAAGGTGCCGATACGGCCAACCGCCTCCGGCCACTCCGGCTGGCCGAATTCCGCGCCCGCCTCCACCGCCCCGCACCCCGCCCATCAGCCCCGCTCCCCCGGCCGCGGCCGGCCGGGCCGCACGCGCCGCCCGCGTACTCTGACCGGAACCCCGCGGACCCGCCCGTCCGGGCAGGCCGTACTCCGGCCGCCGGTCCGCACGGCGCACGCGGCGCCGTGCCGCGTTAGGCTCGGACGGGGTGCAGGAGAGGGATGATGCGCATGTGTCGATGGCTGGCCTATTCCGGCTCGCCGCTGCTGTTGGACGCGGTTCTCTACCAGCCGGAACACTCACTGATCAACCAGAGCCTGCATGCTCGGATGGGAGTGGAGACGACCAACGGCGACGGCTTCGGGATCGGCTGGTACAGCACCGACGCGGCCGCGAACGGCACCCCCGCGGTGTTCCGCGACATCGGGCCGGCCTGGAGCAACCGCAACCTCCGCGAGCTCGCCGCCCACATCCGCTCCCCGCTGTTCTTCGCCCACGTACGGGCCTCGACGGGCTCCGCCATCCAGCAGACGAACTGCCACCCGTTCCGGCACGGCCGCTGGCTGTGGATGCACAACGGGGCCATCACCGACTTCCAGCGCCTCCAGCGCGACCTGTGCATGGCCGTCGACCCGGCCCTCTTCCCCTGCATCGAGGGGTCGACGGACTCCGAGGTGATGTTCTACCTGGCCGTCACGTTCGGCCTGGACCAGGACGTGCCCGGGGCGGTCGCCCGCATGGCGGGGCTCGTCGAGCGGGTGGGCAAGGAGCACGGCGTCGCCGACCCGCTCCAGATGACGGTCGCCGTCAGCGACGGAGACCGGGTGTGGGCGTTCCGCTACTCCAGCTCCGGCAGGTCGCGCTCGCTGTTCTACAGCAGCCGGGCCGACACCGTGCGGGAGCTGTACCCGGAGCTGCCCTACCTGCGCGAGGTCTCCGACGACACGCGGCTGGTGGTCTCGGAGCCGCTGGGAGACCTGCCGGGGCTGTGGAACGAGCTGCCCGAGGCGAGCTACGTCGTGGTGCCGGCGGACGGCCACGAGGACTGCCTGCCGTTCATCACCGAACTCCCCTGACTCCGGCCCGCCGGCACCGGCCGCCGGTCCGCCGCGCCCCGTGGACGGGCGCGGCGGACCGGCGCGGCCGTCAGCAGATCCGGGGCAGCTGCTCCCCCAGCGGCAGGTCCAGCACGCGCGTACCGCCCAGCCCGGTGCGCGCCACGACCATGCCGGGGTGCTCCTCCACGGCCCGGCCCACGATCGCCGCGTGCCGGCCGAGCGGGTGGGCGCGCATCGCCTCCAGGACGGCGTCCGCGTGTCCGGGCGGTACGAACGCCACGAGTTTGCCCTCGTTGGCGACGTAGAAGGGGTCCAGGCCCAGGATGGCGCAGGCGTTGCGGACCGGCTCCGGGACCGGCACCCGCCCCTCGTCGAGGACCACGCCCGTGTCCGAGGCGGCGGCGATCTCGCCGAGCGCCGCCGCCAGCCCGCCGCGCGTGGGGTCCCGCAGCACGTGCAGGTCGGGCGTGACGGCGAGCATCGCTTCGACGAGCCCGATGAGCGGGGCGCAGTCGCTGACGGTCTCCACGTCGAAGCCGAGGCCCTCGCGGCAGCTCATCACGGCCACCCCGTGCGCGCCGATCTCGCCGCTGACGATGACCGCGTCGCCGGGCCGCACGCGCTGCGGGCGCAGGTCCACCCCGTCGGGGACGAGCCCGATGCCGGCCGTGGTGATGTAGATGCCGTCGCCGTGGCCGGCCTCCACGACCTTGGTGTCGCCCGTGGCGACCTCGACGCCGGCGGCCCGCGCGGCGGCGCCGAGGGCCTCGGCGACCCGGGCCACCGTGGCGGTCTCGACGCCCTCCTCCAGGATGAAGGCGCAGGACAGGTAGGCGGCCCGGGCCCCGCTCATGGCGAGGTCGTTGACGGTGCCGTTGACCGCGAGGTCCCCGATGCTGCCGCCGGGGAAGAACAGCGGCCGCACCACGTAGGAGTCGGTGGAGAAGGCGAGGCGGGCACCGCCCAGCGTGACGGCCGCGCTGTCGCCCATCCCGGCCAGCACCTCGCCGCCGTAGGCGGGGGCGAAGACGTGCCGGACGAGCTCGGCGGAGAGCGCTCCGCCGCCGCCGTGGCCCATGACCACGCGGGGGTGGTCGCGCAGGGGTGCCGGGCAGGTCCAGCCGGCGACGTCGAGGACGGTGTCAGACAACGGGGCTCGCCTCCAGAGGGGGCTGCGGTGCGGGCTGCGGGGTGCGGGCGGGCGGCGCCGTGCCCAGGCGCCGGTAGAGGTAGTACGCGGCGCAGGCGCCCTCGCTGGAGACCATCGTGGCGCCGAGCGGGGTGCGCGGGGTGCAGGCGGTGCCGAACGCCTCGCACTGGTGCGGCTTGAGGAGCCCTTGGAGGACCTCGCCGCTGCGGCAGGCGGCGGGCTCGCGGGTGGTGATGCCGGACACCGGGAAGCGGTGCTCGGCGTCGTACTCCCGGTAGCGCTCCGAGAGCCGCCAGCCGCTGTCGGGGATGGTGCCGATGCCGCGCCAGGCCCGGTCGGTGACCTCGAAGACGTCCTCGATCATCGCGAGGGCGGCCGGGTTGCCCTCGGGGCGCACCGCCCGCGGGTAGGCGTTCTCGACGGTGTGCTCGCCGCGCTCCAGCTGGCGCACGGCCCTGCGGACGCCTTCGAGGATGTCGAGGGGTTCGAAGCCGGTGACGACGACGGGCACCCGGTGGCGGTCGGCCAGCTCGGGGTACTCGGCGGTGCCCATGACGCTGCACACGTGCCCGGCGGCCAGGAAGCCCTGCACGCGGCAGCTCGGCGACTGCATGATCGCCTCGATCGCCGGGGGGACCCGTACGTGCGAGACGAGCAGGCTGAAGTTGCGGATGCCGAGCTTGCGCGCCTGGTACACCGTCATGGCGTTGGGCGGGGCGGTGGTCTCGAAGCCGATGCCGAAGAACACGACCTGCCGGTCGGGGTTCTCGCGGGCGATGCGCAGGGCGTCGAGCGGGGAGTAGACGACGCGGACGTCGCCGCCCTCGCTGCGGACCCGGAAGAGGTCCTTGCCGGTTCCGGGGACGCGGAGCATGTCCCCGAAGGAGCAGAAGACCACCTCGGGGCGGGCGGCGATGGCGAGGGCCTTGTCGATGACCTCCAGCGGCGTCACGCACACCGGGCAGCCGGGGCCGTGGATCAGCTCGACGCCCTCGGGCAGGAGCTGGTCGATGCCGTGCCGGATGATCGTGTGGGTCTGGCCGCCGCACACCTCCATCAGCGCCCACGGCCGCGTCACGGAGGCCCGGATGTCGTCCAGGAGCCGGCGGGCCAGCCCGGGGTCCTGGAACTCGTCGATGTACTTCACCGCTGCCGCGCCTCCCGCGCCGTCCCCTCGGCCTCCGGCCCTGCGCCGGAGGTGCTTTCCTGTACGCCCGCCTCGGCCGCCGCCCGCTCCCAGGGGTCGCCGAACTCCTCCTGGAGCATGCCGAGCTCCTCGAAGAGCTCCAGGGTGCGCCGGGCGGACTCCTCGTCGAGCCGCTGGAGCGCGAACCCGACGTGGACGACGGCGTACTCGCCCACCCGGAGGTCGGGCAGGTACTCCAGGCACACCTCCTTGACGACGCCGCCGAAGTCGACGCTCGCCATGCGGGTGCCGTCCCGCTCGCCGATCTCAAGCACTCTGCCGGGTACCGCCAGGCACATGGCCTCCTCCTTGCTGTGGGTGGTGCCGGTTTCCGGCCGCCGCGACCATCAGCTGGCCCAGGGCCAGCCCGCCGTCGTTCGGCGGGACGCGGTGGTGGCGCAGGACGGTGAAGCCGCGGCCGCGCAGCAGGCGGGCGCAGGCGGAGGAGAGCACGGTGTTGGCGAACACACCGCCGGTCAGGGCGGCGGTGCCGAGGCCGTGCCGTTCGCGGGCCAGGACGGCGAGGTCGGCGACGAGTTCCGCCACAGCGGTGTGGAAGCGGGCCGCGATCAGCGGCGGCGGGGTCCCGGCGCGGAGGTCCGCGACCACGGCGGCCAGCAGGGGCGCCGGGTCGGCGGTCACCGGCGCGTCCCCGGCCGCCGGGGCACGGAGCGCGAACGCGTACCCGGCGGCGGAGGAGGACGCGGGCCCGGGGGCCGCGAGGGCGGCGGCCTCCAGCTCGACCGCCGCCTGGGCCTCGTATCCGGCGTGGTGGCAGACCCCGGCGAGCGAGGAGACGGCATCGAAGAGCCGGCCCATGCTGGAGGTGGGGACGCAGTGCAGGCCGCGCTCCAACTGGCGCTCCAGGACGCGCAGTTCCTCAATGGGGCAGGCGCCGGTGCAGGGGAGGTCCGGCGCCCAGGGCAGTCCGGCGGCCCGCAGGTGGGAGAGGGCCATGCGGTAGGGCCGCCGCACCGCGGCGTCGCCGCCCGGCAGCGGAACGTACGCCAGGTGCGCGAAGCGCCGGTGCCCCGCGTAGTCGGCCAGGAGCACCTCGCCGCCCCACACGGCGCCGTCGTCCCCGTGCCCGGTGCCGTCGAAGGCGAAGCCGATGACGCGCTGCCGCCCGTCGAGGCCGTGCTCGGCCATGGCGGAGGCGATGTGCGCGTGGTGGTGCTGCACTCCGGTGAGCAGGCGGTCCCCGGCGGCGCGGCGGGCCCAGGCGGTGGAGCGGTAGCCGGGGTGCCGGTCGGCGGCGAGGAGGGCGGGGCGGACGCCGGTGATGGACTCCAGCTGCGCTTCGGCCCGCTCGAAGGCGGTCTGCGTGGCGAGGTCGTCCATGTCGCCGATGTGCGCGGACAGCCAGGCCCTGCGCCCCTCGCCGAGGCAGAAGGCGTTCTTCAGGTCGCCGCCGGCGGCGAGTACGGGCGGCACGGGCAGCGGCAGCTCCAGCGGCAGCGGGGCGTGGCCCCGGGCGCGGCGCAGGACGAGGGGCTCGCCGTCGCAGACGCGGACGACGGAGTCGTCGCACGGGACGTGGATGGGGCGGTCGTGGGTGAGCCAGGCGTCGGCGAGGCCGGCGAGGCGCTCCAGGGCCTCGGCGTCGTCGGTGACGATGGGCTCGCCGGACAGGTTGCCGCTGGTCATGACGAGCAGGCGGGGGCCGGGCGGGTCGCCGGGCAGGCCGAGCAGCAGGTGGTGCACGGGCGTGTACGGGAGCATGACGCCGAGGTCGGGGCAGCGGGGGGCGACGGCGTCGGCGACGCGCACCCCGCCGGCGGCCGCCGCGCCGGGGAGGCGGCGCAGCAGGACGACGGGCCGGATCGGGCCGGTCAGCAAGGCGTGTTCGGCGGGGCCGATCCGTACGAGGCCGGCCAGGTCGGCGGTGCCGCGGGCCATCAGGGCGAACGGCTTGTCCCCGCGCCCCTTGCGGCGGCGCAGCGCGGCGACCGCCGCGGCGTTGGCGGCGTCGCAGGCGAGGTGAAAGCCGCCGAGGCCCTTGACGGCGAGGACGGCGCCCTCGGCGAGCAGGCGGCGGGCCTGCGCCACCGGGTCCCCCGCTTCGGCGGCCTCCCGCGGCGGGGTTCCGGCGAGGAGGCGCAGCCGCGGTCCGCAGGCCGGGCAGGCGACGGGCTGGGCGTGGAAGCGGCGGTCGGACGGGTCGGCGTACTCGCGGGCGCAGTCGGGGCACATGGGGAAGCGGGCCATGGTGGTGTGCGCCCGGTCGTACGGCAGCCCGGTCACGATGGTGAAGCGGGGGCCGCAGTGCGTGCAGGTGATGAAGGGGTGCCGGTACCGCCGGTCGGCGGGGTCCGCGAGCTCGGCGAGACAGGCGGCGCAGGTGGCCGTGTCCGGGGAGACGAGGGTGCGGGAGGGTCCGCCGGTGCGGGAGGGGGCGATGGTGAAGCCGGCGCCGCCTGCGACGGGCACCTCGCAGTGGTCGACGGCGTCGACGACGGCCAGCGGCGGGGCCTCGGCGGCGAGCCGCTCGCAGAAGGCCGACACGGCGTCGGGCGCGCCCTCGACCTCGGCGACGACGCCGTCGGGGGTGTTGGTGACGTGCCCGGCGAGTCCGAGCCCGGTGGCGCGGGTGTACACGTACGGCCGGAAGCCGACGCCCTGGACGACGCCGCGCACGACGACCCGACGGCGCTGCACGGCCTCCGTCATCGGGTCGGCGCGGTGGCGGGCCGGGGGCGTCCGGCGTCCTCGCCGGGACCGCCGCCGGGGTGGTCCCGGTGGCCGTGGTCGTGCTCGCCGTGGTCGTGGCCGCCGTGGTCGTGGCCGTGCGGGTGGGCGGGCTGCCGGCCGGCCATGACGGGGGCGTGGACGGGCCCGCCGTCCGCCGCCGCCAGGGCGCGGTCGAGCAGCGCGCCGGCGCCCTCGCCGGTGCGCGCGGAGGTCTGCAGCACCTCCACGCCGGGGTTGACCCGGCGGACGTTCGCCCGGAAGGCGTCCTCGTCGAAGGCGGCCGCCTCCGCGATGTCGGTCTTCGTCACCACGACCAGGTGGGCGAGGCCGAAGGCGGTGGGGTACTTCAGCGGCTTGTCCTCGCCCTCGGTGACCGAGGCGAGGACGACGCGCAGCGACTCCCCGAGGTCGTAGGAGGCGGGGCAGACGAGGTTGCCGACGTTCTCGACGAACAGCAGGCGGGTGCCGTCGGGGAGCCAGCCGTCGAGGTGGCGGCCGAGCATGTGCGCCTCCAGGTGGCACAGCCCGTCGGTGAGGACCTGCTTGACGGGGACCCCCGAACGGGCCAGCCGCGTCGCGTCGTTCTCGGTGGCCAGGTCCGCGGTGAGGGCGGCGACGGGCACGCCGCGCTCGCGGGCGAGGCCGAGTTCCCGTTCCAGGAGGGCGGTCTTGCCGCTGCCGGGGCTGGACAGCAGGTTGACGACGGCGGTCCCGCGGGCGGCGAGCGCGGTGCGCAGGGCCTGCGCGGCGGAGGCGTTCTTGGCGAGGACCGCCTGCTGGAGGTCGACCACACGGCACATGCTTCAGTGCTCCTCGACGATGGGTTCGCGGGTGGGGGCGGCGTCCGGTGCCGGGCGGTCCTCCCAGCGGACGCCGGCGATCTCCAACTCCCGCCCGGCGAGCAGGGCGACGCCGTCGGCCCGGTCGCAGTCGGGGCAGACCAGCAGGGGCGGCATGCCCGTGGGCCACTCGGCGGTGCAGGCGCCGCAGCGGGCGCGGCCGGGGACGGGCTCGGCGGCCAGGGCGGCGCCCGCCAGGAGGGTTTCGGCGCAGACGAGTTCGAAGCAGAAGGCGAGGGCGTCGGGCACCACGCCGGCCAGCTCGCCCACCCGCAGGCGGACTTCGGCGACGGCGGTCGCCCCCGCGGAAGCGGCGGCCTCCTCGACCTGGGCCACCACGGCCATGGCGATCGACATCTCGTGCATGGGACTCCGTCCTGCCGGGCCCCATTAGACGGCGGGCGCGGAGGCGCGGGGGCCGGGCGCGCCGGTACGCCGTGCCCGGCGTCCTCCGTTCGGCCGCGGGACGGCGCACCGGTGTCGGGCCGTGCGGCCCGCGGCGGCGGCCCGCCGGTCACATCCTGCGGATGTGGAGGTAGCGCCGGACGTCGGGCAGGAACGCCTTCAGCAGGGCGGCGGCGAGGGTGGTGCCGACCGCGGCCGCACCGCAGATGATGGCCTTCTTCACGTGGTCCTCCTCTGTTCGCGGCGGCGCCCGGTGCCGGTCACGGCACCAGGTCGCCGTCGGGGGTCTGCTCGGGCGTGCGGTGGACGAGGTCGAGCACCGTCCGGACGGCCTCCGGGACGGCGGCGGCCGCCTGCGGGCTCAGGCCGATGCCCTCGTCCAGGCAGGCGGGTTCGCAGCCGACGACCCAGATGCGGCGGGGCGGGGCGGCGCCGGTGCCGGCGCAGAGGGTGTCCAGCAGGGCGAGGACGGTGTCGGGGGTCATCCGGTGCGCGTCCAGGACGGTGCCGGGCGGGGCGGCGCCGCCGGTGGCGGCGGCGGCGTCGATCAGGTAGAGGGTGCCGGGTTCGCCGCCGCGGGCGGTGGCGTCCACCAGGACGAGGGTGTCGTACCCGTCGAGGAGCCGGTAGGCGAGGTGGACGCCGCGGACCCCGACGTCGGCGGTCTCGACGCCCTCGGGGAGGTCCGCGGCGTGTTCGGCGAGCCGCCGGACGGCCTCGACGCCGAAGCCGTCGTCGCCGAGGAAGACGTTGCCGATCCCGGCGACCAGGGTGCGGCCGCTCACGCGTCCTCCAGGGGGGTGACCTCGTCGGGCTGGAAGTACAGGAAGCGGCCCTGGGCGCGGCGGACGTCCGCCCCGGGGTCGCCGTCGACGGTGACGGCGAGGTGGACGGCCCCGTCGACGTCGTGCAGGACGGCCTCGACGAGGGCGGTGCTGCCCAGGAGGAAGAGGTCCTGGGCGTCGGTGCGGCGCAGGCCCGGCCGCAGCACGACGCGGCTGCCGGGGCCGACGGGGACGCCGCCGACCACGACCCGCTCGGGTGCCGGGGCGGCCGGATCCCCGGCGGGGTCCCACCAGGGGGTGCCGGGCCGCCGAGGATCCTGCCCGTCGGCGGGCGGTGCGCCGCCGGCCGGCGCGGTGGCCTCCCGGAAGGCGCGGACGGCGCCGTGGAGGCGGTCGAGCACCTCGGGGGGCATCGTGTCGGCGAGGTCGATGACGGCGGCCGCCCGCGGGTCGGTGCCGCGTGCCTCGCGCTTCTCCTCGTCGGTCAGGGCCGCGGTGCGCAGGGCGAGGATCTCGTCGATCTCGGTGGCGTCGTACATGGCGCCGGCGCTCTCGGGGGCGATGCGCGGGTGGTCCTCCAGGATGATCGGGGAGGACAGGACGACGTCGGCGCGGCCGCCGTCGCCGGCGAGGACAGGCCAGGTGTGCCGGTTCGCGCAGTCCGCGACGACCGCCCGGGCCCATTCGGGCGGGTCGGTCGGGGACAGGAACGATCCGGCGCTCAGGCCGAGCAGCAGGTGGGCGGCGACGAGGGAACGGGCCAGGGCGGCTTCGCGGCCGGCGCCCGGGGGCGGTTGCCAGTCGCTGGTGTTGTCGACGGTGGCGGTCAGCTTCAGCGCGCGGTAGGGCAGGTCGAGCTGCTCGGCGCGCAGCCGCAGGACGCCGTCGAGGCGCTCGGCGCGCCGGACGAGCCGGCCCGCCTGCCGGCCGGCCGCGTCGGAGACGGGTTCGGCCTCCTCGGCGGCCGGCCGGGCGAACGGCAGCTCGACCACTCCGGCCTCCAGGTCGGCGACCGGGACGGTCATCCGGACCGTCTCCTCGGTTCCCTCGTCCCAGGGGACGAGGACCCGGTCGGGCAGGCGCAGTTCCGGTACGGGGGCGAACGAGCCGTCGGCGCGGGCCTCTTCGACGGTGCGGCGGCGGGCGTGCAGGAAGCGCAGTTCGACGGCGAGTTCGGCGTCGCCGCGGGGCTCCATGACGAGTTCGGTGTGCTGGGCGGAGGGCTCGCCGCCGGCGGGGCCCCAGGCGGGCGGGACGAGGACGCCGAACTGCCAGCGCATCCGGTTCTTCGCGGCGGAGGCCCGGTAGGGGTAGAGGACGTAGCCCTCGAAGAGCACGGCGTCGGCGACCTGCCGGGCGTGGCCGAAGCGGGAGGCGGTCGGGGCGGGCGCGGTCACGGGGCCGTCCTTTCTCCGGTGCGGGGCAGCACGGCGCCCGCCCAGGCGGGCCCCTGGGGCTCCGGGTCGGCGGCGCGGGCGGCGTCGAGCAGGGCCCGTACGGTCTCCTCCCAGGAAGGCAGGGCCAGGCGGGAGCGGTAGGCGAGGAGTTCGGCGATCGTGTCGCGGCGCAGGCGCAGCCAGCCGCAGCCGGGGAAGTGCTGCTCGATCATCTCCCGCCAGACGGCGACGGGCATCGGGCAGCGGGCCTCGCGGTCCCAGGGAACCGGCTCGACGCGGAAGCCGCCCGCTCCGGTGAACGCGGTGCCGGAGAACAGCATCAGCAGCGGCACGTCGCCGTCGTCGAGGGCGGCCAGGTAGCGGGAGGCCGCGACGTCGGTGTCGTAGGTGCAGGGGACGGGGACGTCGGTCTCGGTCTCGCCGGTGAAGCCGGGCACCATGACGGCGACCTGGGCGAACTGGATCGGTTGCAGGGTGCTGCCCCAGCGGGAGCGGTCGCCGAACAGGTCGTGCAGCGCTTCGGCCTCGCCACTGCCGTATGCGCGGCGGGCCGGTTCGATGCGCAGCTGGCAGCGCAGGGCCAGGGCGTGGACGGGGCCGCCGCCGGAGGCGGTGATGCGGAGCCGGAAGACGAGCGTGGGGCCGGCGGCGTACGGGTCGCTGCGGACGCCGGTGCAGGTGAAGGCGAGTTCGGTCACGGCCGCCCCCGCCCGGGGTCGGCGGCGGGCAGGGGTGTGGCGCGCCGTTCGACGTGCCGGAAGAAGGCGTCGAGGGCGGCGCGGGCCTCCGGGCCGCCGTCGAAGCCCTGCCACAGCAGGCGCATGCGGCCGACGAGTTCGTAGCAGATGTCGATGGGGACGAGGTGGCACTCGGTGCGGTCCGGGGTGTGGCGCAGCAGGAGCGCCTCCACGTCGGGTTCGAGGAGTGCGGCGAGGCGGCCCGCGCCGAGCACGGCCTGCCAGGTGTCGGGGTCGAGTTCGCTCTCGGTGGCGCCGGCGGGGCTCGGGTAGAGGGCGACGAGCCGGTCGAGGGCTGCGTTGCGGAAGAAGAACGCGACGCCGACGGGGATCCGCAGGGCTTCCCAGGCGGTGTCGTCGAGCCGGTGGGCCGGGTCGGCGAGGTAGCGGTCGGGGACGGTGCGGTAGCGGCCGGCGCCGGCGCCCGGCCGGTCGAAGAGGAGGGCGCAGGGGGTGCAGGCGCACACCAGGGTCCGCTTCTCCGTCTCGACCAGGTGGCGGTGGCGGTCCTCGGCGACGGGGGTGCCGCACAGCTCGCAGACCTCGGGGCGCGGCGCGCGGGAGCGGGTGAAGCGGCGCAGGCCGCGGGCGGCCGGGGGGCCGGCCCCGGGG
>NZ_RPSE01000609.1:0-2467 GCF_003949955.1 Streptomyces sp. WAC05292 | reverse complement strand
GGCCGGCGGCACCGTCATGGTCCTCTGCCTCGCGTTCGGGCAGGCCGCGCTCCTCGCCGCGCTGCCCGCCGCGGCCGTCGGCTGGTCCCGGCTCGTCCTGCGGGCCCACACGCCCGCCCAGGTCGCCGCGGGCACCGCCCTCGGGGCGGTCACGGGGCTCACCTTCGCACTGCTGCGCTGATCGGGCGGGGCGCGCGCCGCCGCCGTACGCCTGCGGTCAGCGCCGTACGGCGCACAGCAGGCCGTCGCCGACCGGCAGCAGGGCCCCTTCCAGCGCCGGGCTCTCCCGGACGCTGCGCAGCAGCTCGCGGACGCGCAGGACGTCCGCCTCCTGGGCCGCGGAGTCGACCGTGCGGCCGTCGCAGAAGACGCCCTCGAAGCACACCAGCCCGCCGGGCCGCAGCAGGCGCAACGATTCGGCGAGGTAGTCGAGGGACTCGGTGGGGTCGCCGTCGCAGAAGACGAGGTCGTACCCGCCGTCGGCGAGGCGGGGCAGCACGTCGAGGGCGCGGCCGGGGATGAAGCGGGCGCGGTTGCCCGCGAAGCCGGCGGCGCGGAACGCCTGGCGGGCGAAGGCCTGCCGGTCGGCCTCCGGATCGACGGTGGTCAGCACCCCGTCCGGGCGCATGCCGTGCAGGAGGTGGATGCCGGAGACGCCGGTGCCGGTGCCGATCTCGGCGACCGCCTTGGCGTCGGCACTGGCGGCGAGCAGGCGCAGCGCGGCGCCGGTGCCGGGCGAGACGGAGCGCAGGCCCGCCTCCCTGGCCCGGTCGCGGGCCCACCGCAGAGCGTCGTCCTCGGCGACAAACGCGTCGGCGAACGCCCAGCTCGTCTGCCGGTTGCCGGTAATGACCCTCTCCTGTCCCCATAGTTGGCGCAACGGTGACTGTATCCGCTGGCGTCGGGAACCCGCAGATGGGACCGGGCGTTGGAAAGGGCAGCGGACCTATGCCGGAAGGCGGGAAGGGCCCCGGGCGGGGCGCAGAGGGGATGGATGGGGCGGCACCGGTCAGAACGGTGCGGCGGCCCCCGACACCCAAGGCAAAGTTAGGGCAAAAAAGCTTATCCGGAGCTGACGGGAGGGGTGGCTATGGTAGGGGCTCCACTGGACACCACCAGAGCCGATAGGGGAGGTGCGGCTGCGCCTGTGGATCGTGGGGGCGTCTGGAGACGCCTCTTCTGGTCGGCGGGTGAGCCGAAATCCGTGACTGACACCGCTGACCGTTTCCACTCCGCCGTGACCGCAACCACCGCGACCTTTGCCGCCGATGCGGGCTCGCAGGCGTGGACCCCTCCTACGTGGGAGGAGATCGTCAGCACGCACAGCGCCCGGGTGTACCGCCTCGCCTACCGCCTGACGGGCAATCAGCACGATGCCGAGGACCTCACGCAGGAGGTCTTCGTCCGGGTCTTCCGCTCGCTGTCCACCTACACCCCCGGCACGTTCGAGGGCTGGCTGCACCGGATCACCACGAACCTGTTCCTCGACATGGTCCGCCGCAAGCAGCGGATCCGGTTCGACGCGCTCGGGGAGGACGCCGCGGAGCGGCTGGCGAGCCGCGAGCCGTCCCCGCAGCAGGTGCTCCACGACACGCACTTCGACGCGGACGTGCAGCAGGCGCTGGACACCCTCGCGCCCGAGTTCCGCGCGGCGGTCGTGCTCTGCGACATCGAGGGCCTGTCGTACGAGGAGATCGCCGCGACGCTCGGCGTGAAGCTGGGCACCGTCCGCAGCCGCATCCACCGGGGCCGCTCGCACCTGCGCAAGGCGCTCAAGCACCGCTCGCCCGAGGCCAGGGCCGAGCAGCGGGCGCTGGCGGGGGTGGCCGTGGGCGTCCCTGGCAGCGGGGGAGAGGGCGGAGCCCAGTGACCGGTGTCAGTCCGTCCCCTGCCGAGCAGCACCTGGGCGACCGCCTTGCCGCTCTGGTCGACGGGGAGTTGAGCCACGACGTGCGGGAGCGGGTGCTGGCGCACCTCGCGACCTGCCCCAAGTGCAAGGCTGAGGCGGACGCGCAGCGCCGCCTCAAGGCCATGTTCGTGGAGAGCGCGCCGCCGCCGCTGTCCGCCGGGCTGCTGGCCCGGCTCCAGGGTCTGCCCGGCGAAGGGCCCGACGGGCCCCCGGGGCCGCCCGGCGGGGACCTGTTCGGGTACCGGGTGCCCGAACCGCCGCAGGACGGCTTCCGCATCGCCGAGGTCGGGCGGCCCCGGCGGCGCCTCGCCTTCGTCGCCGCCGGCGCGGTGTCCCTGGCCGCGATCGCCCTGGGCGGGACGTTTCCGCTGAACACGATCGAGCCGAACGTGCGGGGCGGGTCGCCCGCGACCCGGCCCGGCACCGCCGTGCCGGTGGCCCCCGCCTCCGGGACGGGACCGTCCCCCGGCAGCGCTCCGGGCGGCGCGGTCTCCGTGGCCGACGCGGTCGTCCGCGACCGCGCGCGGCGCCCCGGCCCCGCCGCCGACCCCCATGAGG
>NZ_RPSE01000608.1:0-2496 GCF_003949955.1 Streptomyces sp. WAC05292 | reverse complement strand
CCATGACAGCGACGACCGACGGCACCGGCTCCCGGGACGCCGATCCGGAGGACACCACCACGGCCCCGCCGCCCGCCGGCGCGCAGGCCGGTACGGGCCGCGCCGGCGGGCGGCGGGGCCGTGGTGGTGTCCTCCGGATCGGCGTCCCGGGAGCCGGTGCCGTCGGTCGTCGCTGTCATGGCTTCCCCTAAACGTGCAGTGGCTTCTGCTGTGCTGGGGTCTGCCGTCGGCCGGCGCCGCTCAGGTGAGGGCGCCGGCCGGCGACTCGCGCGTCATATCCGTACCCGGGTGACGAGGGTGGCGGTCACTTCTTGCGTACGACGACGAAGTCGGCGAGGGCGGTCAGCTGGTCGCGGACCCGCTGGGGCATGTCGACACCGTCGAGGGCCCGGATGGCGACGGCGTGCTGGCGGCGCGCCTCCTCCGCGGTCCAGGCGCGGCCGCCGGCCGCCTCGATGAGGGCGGCGCGGGCGGCGAACTCCTCCTCGGAGAAGTTCTCGAAGTCGTTGCTCTTGGCGTCGGCGGCGAGGAGTTCGCCGAGTTCCTCGGCGGCGGGGCCGCCCGCGGCGAGCGCGGCGACGACCGGGAGGGACTTCTTGCGCTGGCGCAGGTCGCTCCAGGTCTGCTTGCCGGTGGACTCGGGGTCCCCCCAGATGCCGAGGAGGTCGTCGACGGCCTGGAAGGCGAGGCCGAGGTGGTAGCCGTACTCCTCCAGCTTGTCGGCGGTGCGGTCGTCGGCGCCGCCGAGGACCGCGCCGATGGAGACGGCGCAGGCGAGGAGGGCGCCGGTCTTGTTGCCCTCCATCTCCAGGCACTCCTCGACGCTGACGCGCTCGCGGTGCTCGTAGGAGATGTCCTGCGCCTGCCCGTCGATGAGCTTGCGGGTGGCGGTGGTCAGGCGGCGGGTGGCGCGGCCCGCCTCGACGGTGCCGAGTTCCAGCAGGATCTCGTTGGCGAGGGCGAAGAGGGCGTCGCCGACGAGGATGGCCTGGGCGGGGCCGTGGACCTTCCAGACGGTGTCGCGGTGGCGGCGCTGCTCGTCGCCGTCCATCAGGTCGTCGTGCAGCAGCGAGAAGTTGTGGACGAGTTCCACGGCCACGGCGCCGGGGATGCCCACCTCGGCGGGGGCTCCCGCGGCCTCGGCGGACAGCAGGGCGAGGGCGGGGCGGACGGCCTTGCCGCCGTCGCCGTCCGCCGGGTTGCCGTGGGCGTCGATCCAGCCGAAGTGGTAGGCGGCGACGGTGTCCATGGGCGCGGCGAGCCGGTCGACCGCGGCGCGGAGCACGGGGGTGGACAGCGTGCGCCCGCGCTCCAGGAGGGCGAGCGTGTCCGCCGCGGCCGCCTGCGCCGCCGCCTTGCCGGCATCCGTGTTCTCGACAGCCGGGTTCCCCGGGTTCACTGGCTCTCCTCTGTTTCCTGTGCGTGCTGCGCTGCCGTTCGTGCTGATGATCGTCATGCCGCCTCCGTCAGGGGGTGGGCGCGGTGGCGGCCGAGCGCGGTGAGCGCGGCGTGCGCCGCGTCCCATCCGCTCCGGACGGCACTCTCCATGGTCGCGGGCCAGCCGGTGGCGGTCCACGCACCGGCGAGATAGAGGCCCGGCGTGTCGGTCCGCGCGCCGGGGCGGAGCCGGCCGACGCCGGGGGCGGGGGCGAACGTGGCGGTCCGCTCCCGGGTCACGAAGAAGTCCCGTACCTTCGCGCCGCGTGCGGCGGGCAGGAGGCGCTCCAGTTCGGGGAGGTACTTGGCGCGCAGGACGGACACCGGTTCGTCGATGTCGTCCTGGGCGGCGGACTGGGAGACGGCGAGGTACTGGCCGCCGTCGGGCAGTCCGGAGGAGTCGGTGCGGTCGAAGACCCACTGGACGGGGGTGCCGAGCGCGGCGAAGAACGGCCGGCGGAGCACCTTGCGGTCGTAGACGACGTGGACGTTGAGGATCGGCGCGGTGTCGATGTCGAGGAGCCGGTCGGGGTCGGCGAGGGCGCCGGGCGGGAGCAGGGCGTGGGCCTCGCGCTGGGGGACGGCCAGGACGACGGTGTCCGCGTCGAGGATGCCGTCCTCGGTGGCGACCTGCCAGGCGCCGTCCGCGGCGCGCGTGAGCGAGGTGGCGCGGGCGCGCAGTTCGGTGCGTACGCCGGCGGCGTCGAGGGACGCGCGGGCGAGGGTGTCGTGCAGGTGGCCGAGGGGGACGCGGGCCCAGCCGATGTCGGCGGAGCCGTTGCCGGAGAGCAGGCCGGTCTTGAAGACCATGGCGGCCAGGCCCAGGGAGGAGCGGTCGGCGGTGGCGTTGAGGGTGGCGACGCCGATGAGGTCCCACAGGGCCTCGACGGTGCGCGGGCTCTGCCCGTGGCGGCCCAGCCAGGTCGCGAAGTCGATGCCGTCGAGGGCCGGGTCGGCGGGGTCGAGGCGGCCCAGGGCGAGGGCGGCGCGGCCGGCTCCGGCGCGTTCGGCGGGCGTGAGGTGGGGGTAGCGGGCGAGGGAGGCGGCCAGGTGCAGCGG
>NZ_RPSE01000607.1:0-2505 GCF_003949955.1 Streptomyces sp. WAC05292 | reverse complement strand
GTGGTGGAGGGGCCAGGCCGTTGCCGGGGTCGTGGCGTGGGCTGCGCAGGCGTCCGTCAGGGATTCCAGGAGGGTCAGCGGGTCGGGCAGGGGGTGTTCCATGCCGCGGATCCAGGTCACCGCCTGGTCGCCGGGGAGGGCTGCCGGGGGGACGAGGACGTAGCTGCCGCGGCAGTGCCAGCGCAGGCCCGGGTGTTCGTCCATCGTTTCCGGGTGGCAGTCCAGTTCGCACGGCCACCACTCGTCCTCGTCCTCGGGGGTGCCGCGGGTGGCGGTGAAGAAGAGCATGCGGGCCTGGTCGCCCGTGCCGCCCGACTCGGCGACCGGGCCGACGTCGATGCCGGCCGCGAGGAGGCGTTCGAGGGCCTCGGCGCCGGCTTCCAGGGGGACGTCCAGGACGTCGTGGACCATGCCGGTCGCGGTGATGAAGTTGGCCTGGGGCTGGTTGCGCGCCCAGCGTTCGACCTGGGCCCGGTCGGTGGTCGACTGGGTCTGCCAGGCGAAGGAGAGGGGGTGCCGCGCGGGAGTGGGGCAGCCGATCCGGTCGCAGGAGCACCGGTAGCCGACGGGGTGGGCGGCAGGGGCGAGCGGCAGGCCCGCCGCGGCCACGGAGAGCAGCAGTGCCTCGCGTACCCGGCCGGGGTCCTCCGGCGCGGACTTCGAGCGCCGGCGCAGCCACTGCGAAATCCTGCTCTGCTCGCCGCGTTTGACGCGGCCGGACTCAGACCCCATCTATCCCCTCACCTCAGCGTTGGCCCCGGCAGACCCTGACATCGTCCCACCATCCTGCGGTCCGGGTGACCGCTCTCCCCAAGGACGGGTCCCTGTTCGAGGCCCGGAATGTCGCCACATTGCGGGCGAAATCCGGCCAATCGTGGGCCGGGGGGCGTGAAGGGCGGCGTCGGTGACGTTCGCCACCCCCGGTCAGGTCACTCGTCGCGCGGGGGCGCGGCGATGCCCGCCACGACGCGGTCGGCGATCTCGTCCGCGAAGGCGTGGGTGAGAGGGCCCGTGCGCAGCAGCCAGCGGTAGGTGAGGGGGCCCACCAGCATTTCCACGGCCACCCGCAGGTCCGCACCGGGGTGGATGTGCCCGGCCTCGCGGGCGGAGCGCAGCCGCTCCTCGTAGAGGGCGAGCTGGGGTTCCAGCAGCTGCTCCGTGAAGCGGGCGCCGAGGTCGGGGTCGGTGGCCCCGGCGGCGGCGAGGGCGCGCGCGGGTGCCGCGTACTTCTCGTCGGACAGTTCGTCGACCGTCGCCCGCATGACGGTCTTCAGGTCGGCGGCGAGGTCGCCTGTGTCGGGGAAGCCGGTCCAGCCGCCCCCGTCCGCGGCCTCGCCGGAGAGTGCGAGCGAGGCGTCCAGCAGGACGGCCGCCTTCGACGGCCACCACCGGTAGATCGTCTGCTTGCCCACCCCGGCGCGGGCCGCGATCGCCTCGACGGTCAGCCTGTTGTAGCCGACCTCGCCGACCAGGGCGAGCGCCGCGTCGAGGATGGCCTGCCGGGAGCGCTCGCTGCGGCGGCTCGCGTCGGGGGCTTTCGCGTCAGGGTTCTTGCTGGTCATTCGGACAAATTACCAACCGGAACATCTCGTCTTTCAGTCAATGTGCACATCACCCGGTCAGTCCACTGCGCGGCTCCCCCGGAGGAGAGACGATTCACCCACCAGTCCCGTGAGTCGTGAGGAGCCTTCTTTGCGCAGAGACGCCACACCCCGGCGCTACCTGATGTGCCCACCGGCACACTTCAAGGTCACGTACTCCATCAACCCGTGGATGGACCCCGCGAAACCGGTGGACCTCCCCCTGGCCATGGCCCAGTGGGAAGACCTCAGGGACCGCTACCTCGCCCTCGGGCACACCGTCGAGACCCTGGAACCGGACCCGGGCCTCCCCGACATGGTCTTCGCCGCGAACGGCGCCGTCGTCATCGACGGCCGGGTCCTCGGCGCCCGGTTCGCGCACGCGGAGCGCACCGGCGAGGCGGAGATCCACCGCGCCTGGTTCCGCTCCAACGGCTTCCGGGACGTGCACGAGCCGGCCCACGTCAACGAGGGGGAGGGCGACTTCGCCGTCACGGCCAGCTGGATCCTGGCCGGGCGGGGCTTCCGCTCCAGCCCGCTCTCGCACGACGAGGCGCAGGAGTTCTTCGGCCGGCCCGTCATCGGACTGGACCTGGTCGACCCGCGGTACTACCACCTCGACACCGCGCTGTGCGTGCTGGACGGCGACGAGGTGATGTACCACCCGGAGGCCTTCTCCCCGGGCAGCCGGGCCGTGCT
Organism: Streptomyces sp. WAC05292; assembly: GCF_003949955.1. Classification (NCBI taxonomy): domain Bacteria; kingdom Bacillati; phylum Actinomycetota; class Actinomycetes; order Kitasatosporales; family Streptomycetaceae; genus Streptomyces; species Streptomyces sp. WAC05292. The sequence continues at coordinate 226 of NZ_RPSE01000607.1, read as the reverse complement.
GCGGCGGCTCTTCCCGGACGCGCTGATCGCGGGCGCCGAGGACGCGGCCGCGCTCGGGCTGAACGCGGTCAGCGACGGCCGGCACGTGCTGCTGCCGCAGGCGGCGACCGGGCTGTTCGGCCCGCTGCGGGACCGGGGCTTCGAGCCGGTCCCGATGGACCTGGGCGAGCTGCTCAAGGGCGGCGGCAGCGTGAAGTGCTGCACCCAGGAGCTGCGGATGTAACCC
>NZ_RPSE01000606.1:0-2524 GCF_003949955.1 Streptomyces sp. WAC05292 | reverse complement strand
GGGCCGCGCGGCGGCGGTGTGGGCGCCGCGGCCGGCGGCGTCGCGCTTGGCGGGGGTGCCGCCGCCGGTGCCGGGCCTGCGCGGCTCGATCTCGCTGCCGTCGACGGGGTTGACGGTCAGGGTGTAGTCGCCGGCGGCGAGGGTGACGACGCGGGCCACGGGGCCGGGCGCGGTGTGCGCCCCGGGGCCCGCCGCGGCGCGCTTCCCCGGTTCGGCCTGCCCCTGCGTGCGGTCCATGACCTGTGCCCCCGATCGCGCCCTGTGCCGTTGCCGTTCTGCGGTCCGGTCCGGCGCGTGCGGGTGCCGCTGCCGGTCCGGTGTCCGCCCGACCCTAGACGGTGGCCGGTCGAACACGGAACCGCAGGGGTGCGTTATCCGCCGTACCGTTACGTTTCCGCAGGCGGATGCGGGGGCGGGGCGGCTGCCCCGGCGGTCTCAGACCCTCGGGAGCGATTCCGCTTCCAGGCCGCCCTCGATGGCGAGGATGCGGTGGAGGCGGGTGGCGACCAGGAGGCGCTGCATCTGCGGCGGGACCCCGCGCAGCACGAGGCGGCGGCCGGTCCGCCCGGCCCGGCGGTGGGCGCTCATGATCACGCCGAGGCCGGTGGCGTCCCAGGAGTCGAGTCCGGTGAGGTCGAGCACGAGGTCCCCGTGCCCCCGGTCGAGGGCGGTGTGCAGGACCGTACGGGCGTCCGCCGCGCTGCGCACGTCGAGGCGGCCCCCGACAGCGAGTTCGGCGTGGTCGCCCCTGATGTGCATATGCGCTCCCGGCAGTACTGGCTTGTGTCTGGTCCGACTGGTCCGCGGTCGGCAACTCTCACTGCAACTGACTGCGGCGCGGGCAGTGAAGTTGCCGACCGTGAGCGAACCGATACCAAAATCACCCGCAGGGCCGATCCTTCGAACAGGCGCCCCAGGGCGGGGCGTCCGTGCGGGTGTCCGGTTTCAGTGCTTGTAGAAGCCCTGGCCCGTCTTGCGCCCGAAGTCGCCCGCGTCGACCATGCGGCGCATCAGCTCCGGCGGCGCGAACTTCTCGTCCTGGGACTCGGTGTAGATGTTGCTCGTGGCGTGCAGCAGGATGTCGACGCCGGTCAGGTCGGCGGTGGCGAGCGGGCCCATGGCGTGCCCGAAGCCGAGCTTGCAGGCGATGTCGATGTCCTCGGCGGACGCCACGCCCGATTCGTACAGCTTGGCGGCCTCGACGACGAGCGCCGAGATCAGACGGGTCGTCACGAAGCCCGCGACGTCGCGGTTGACGACGATGCAGGTCTTGCCGACGGACTCGGCGAACGCGCGGGTCGCGGCGAGGGTCTCGTCGCTGGTCTTGTAGCCGCGGACGAGCTCGCAGAGCTGCATCATCGGGACCGGCGAGAAGAAGTGGGCTCCGACGACCCGCTCCGGACGCTCCGTCACCGCGGCGATCTTGGTGATCGGGATGGCGGAGGTGTTGGAGGCCAGGATCGCGTCCTCGCGGACGAGCTTGTCCAGGGCGCGGAAGATCTCGTGCTTGACCTCGAGCTTCTCGAAGACGGCCTCGACGACGATGTCGACGTCGGCGACCGCGTCCAGGTCGGTCGTCGTGGTGATGCGGGCGAGCGCGGCCTCCGCGTCCTCGGCCGTCATCTTCCCCTTGGAGACGAACTTGTCGTACGAGGCCTTGATGCCGTCGGTGCCCCGGGTCAGCGCGGCGTCGGTGACGTCGCGCAGGACGACGTCCCATCCCGCCTGAGCGGAGACCTGAGCGATTCCCGAACCCATCAGCCCCGCACCGATGACGGCGAGCTTCCCAGCCACTGCACACCCCTCGTTCTTGAAACGGCCCGGTCTCGTGCCTCTCGGCCGGAGACTAGCGGTCGCGGGCGGTGGTGTGACCGGGAAGTAACACGCGTCACGTCTCAGATGACGGACATCACACCGGTCCGGCCCAGCAGCCGCAGCACCGGCGACTCCCCTACGCTGGCCGCATGGTGAACCTCACGCGCATCTACACCCGCACGGGCGACAAGGGCACGACGGCCCTCGGCGACATGAGCCGCACCGCCAAGACCGACCTGCGGATCTCCGCCTACGCCGACGCGAACGAGGCGAACGCCGTCATCGGCACGGCGATCGCCCTCGGCGGCCTGCCGGAGGAGATCGTGAAGGTGCTGGTGCGGGTGCAGAACGACCTGTTCGACGTCGGCGCGGACCTCAGCACCCCGGTCGTGGCGGACCCGGAGTACCCGCCGCTGCGGGTCGAGCAGTTCTACGTCGACAAGCTGGAGGCCGACTGCGACCGCTTCAACGCGGAGCTGGAGAAGCTGCGCAGCTTCATCCTCCCCGGCGGCACGCCCGGAGCGGCCCTGCTGCACCAGGCCTGCACCGTGGTCCGCCGCGCGGAGCGCTCCACCTGGGCGGCGCTGGAGGTGCACGGCGAGGTGATGAACCCGCTGACCGCCACCTACCTCAACCGCCTCTCCGACCTCCTGTTCATCCTGGCGCGTACGGCCAACAAGGAGGTCGGGGACGTCCTGTGGGTGCCGGG
>NZ_RPSE01000605.1:0-2527 GCF_003949955.1 Streptomyces sp. WAC05292 | reverse complement strand
CGCCGGCGGCGGGGAGGGGCCCCGGGTGGCGGTGCTGCTGGAGTACGACGCGCTGCCGGGGCTCGGCCACGCCTGCGGGCACAACCTGATCGCCGCGGCCGGCCTGGGCGCGGCCCTCGCCGTGCGGATCTCCAGGCGTTCCGGCGGGATGGGGTGGCCGCAGCTCTCGCACCGGCCGTAGCCGCCCCGGGCGAGGCGGTCCTGGGCGTGGTCCAGTTCCTGCAGGTGCTCGTGGGCGCGCGCGAGGAGGGCGGCCACGTGGGCGCGCTCGAATGCGGTGCTGCCGCCCTCGGGGTCGTGCTCGTCGTCCACCGCGACCAGGGCGTTCGCCGCGAGGATGCCGTCGTACTCGCGGCTGAGCGCGGCCGCCTCCGCGAGCGTGCCGGCGCGGTCGGCGGCGAGGCGTGCGCGGGCGGTTGCCGCGTCCGGCGGGCCGTCCGCTCCGCCGCCGTAAGGGGATGCCTCTGCCATGCGGGGGACAACGCCGGCCCGCGGCCGGTGATTCCCCGGACGGCCGGTGGCCCAGGGCGGGCGGTGGAGCGGCGCATCCGGAAATCCCGCGCCCCGGCCGTGCGTCCCGGTGCCCCCGGCCGCGGCTGTCCCGCCGCTTCAGCGGAGGGAGTGGGGGCCGCCGGGGCCGCCGCGTGGGGCGTGGCTCAGGCCGTTCTCGTCGAGGGCGTTGAACACCGTCGTCCGACTCGTGTCGAAGACGAAGCTGACATCGACGTTTCCGCAGGCCAGGTCGCGGCCCGTCCACTCGGTCGGTTCGGCCTCCCTCAGGGGCAGGCCCAGCTGGGCGCGGACGCCGGGGAAGGGCGCCGCCTGCCACCGGAGGTCGAAGCCGGGCCACCGGACCGGGGTGGCGGGGTCGATGGTGTTCCGGGTGAGCGAGAGATCGTCGAACTTGTGCTGGTTGATCTCGACCTGCTCGCCCTCGAAATCGAACAGGATCGGGCAGTCGCAGAACCATTCGCCGTCCCGCAGGTCCCAGACGACCCAGACCCTCGCCAGGCGGCGGCCGGACAGGCCGCGCAGGCGGGGCCCGTGCACCCGCATGACGTCGTCACGGCGGTTCAACCACGTCGGCTGGTACCCTGCGACACCGAAATCGAACACCGGGTCATCTTGTCAGAGTTCTTCGCACGGGCGTCGGCTCGGCAGCCCGGGGAGGGCGCGCCTGTGGGGTGGGACATGGAGATCGTGGAGCCGGAGGGCGCCGGTGATCCCGAATACCGCTTCAACCGGTCGACCATGGGCTACGCGAAGGCGACGATGGCCCGTCTCGGCATGCTCTCCCACGAGGAGGCGCCCGATCCCCGGCCGGAGGACTTCGGGCTGACGCCGGAGGATCTCCGGGATCCCGGCGGCGGCCGGTCGCCGGAAGCCCTCGCGGCGTACACCGCCGCGTGGCGGGACTGGCAGGCCGAGCGGCCGACCGGCATCCCGCACTACAAGATCGGTGAGGGGAACGACGGCCGGCTCGTGACCCCGGACGAGATCCGTGCCGCGCTCGCCGCGTTCGAGGCACAGCCCGATGCGGCGAAGGCGGGGACCATGGCGGAGGAACCGCGCTGGGACGAGTGGATCGACTACCTGCGCCGGGCGGCGGAGCACGGCGGCTTCCGGGTGGAGTGAGGTCCGGCCCACGCCTCGCGGACTGCGCTGCCCGGGGCTCGGACCGGGTGTCGGGCCGGCCCGCACCCGTGTGCGGGCTCCTCGCCCGTCGGACGCCGGTGTCCGCGGGGCGGGGCGGGCGGGGCCGGGGTCAGGACTCGTCCGGCGCGGAACGTGCGGGCGGGGTCGCCCGGCGTCTGCGGTACGCGACCGTCCCGCAGACCGCGAGGACGAGGACGGCGACGGCGGACGCCCCGAGGGCCGGATGCCCGGCGAAGAGCCGGCCCAGCACCTGGAGCACGCCGAGCCCCGCGGTCGCGTAGATCAGCGCCCAGGCCGCCCCGCCGACGAACAGGGCGGGGAGGTAGCGCACGAGCGGCATGCGCATGCTGCCCGCGAGCAGGTTCGCGGCGGTCTGGAAGCCGACGGTCAGGAAGGAGAGGGCCACCACCGGGGCGCCCCAGCGCTGGATCGCCCGCTCGACCCGCTGGAACTTCGCCGAGGAGATCCGGTCGGCGAACCGGCTGCGCCGTGCGCCGGCGCCGGCGAGCCAGCCGACGGCGAAGGTTCCTCCTGCGCGGAGCAGCACGATGACGTAGAGGGCTCCGGCCGTGAGCGCGATCTCATCCACGGCGCCTCGTCCCGGTCTCCGGCGCGGCGCACGGGACGCCCGTCACCGGCATGGGTGCTCCGTCCCCGCGGTGGCGCGGCGCGCACGCGCCCGGCCGTCGTCTCTCACCTGCGCCCTGCCTCTGACTGTTCCGTTCCATGGGTTGCCACCTGCGGCAGCGGTTCCCGAACCTGCAGCCAGGCAAGGCCACCCTAACCGAACGCGCATCGGGGGGTACAGGGCACCGGCTCCGGCTCCGGGCGCGGCCGGCGCCGGCAGGGCCGGGGCGGCGCCGGCAGGGGT
>NZ_RPSE01000604.1:0-2535 GCF_003949955.1 Streptomyces sp. WAC05292 | reverse complement strand
GGGTCGTGCAGGCGGCGGAGGGTCTCCTCGGCCCAGACGCCGGCGGCGGGGTAGTGCAGGACGTCGTGGACGGCGTCGGGGGCGTGCCGTTCGGCCTCTTCCAGCAGGGCCCAGTGGTCGGCGGCCTCGGCGCCGCGGCCGCCGCGGGAGGAGGCGGCGTCGAGGATGGCCCGGAGCAGGACGAGCCGCTTGGAGCGGCGGACGTCGCGGACGAGGCGGCTCCCTTCGGCGGAGGGCTCGGTCGAGGCGAGGGCGCGCAGGGTCGCCGAGGGGACGGTGAGGGTGCTCAGCGGGGCGGTCACGAGGCGGCCGCCCGGGTGGGTGCGGGCGGCTGGGCGGCGGCGCGGCCGGGCGGCGGCGCCGTGCTGCGGCCCGGGCCGGGGCCGGGGCGGGCGGCGCCTTCCTCGGCGGCCCGGTGCAGGGCGGCGGCGATGTGCCGGATGAGGGCCTGGAGGTCGGCGCAGTAGACGGAGGGGTTGCGGAAGCCTTCGCCGGAGCGGTAGCGGTGCGGGTAGTGGCCGCCGCCGCAGACCTCGACGAGCCCGCAGGAGCGGCAGCCGTCGGCGAGGGCGTCGAGGCCGAGCTGCCGGGCGGCGAGGCCGGGGTGGTCGAGCAGGTCGTCGAAGCGGTGGGTGTCCAGGGTCATGCCGGTGGCGGCGGCGCCCTCGTAGGCGGACTTCAGGGAGTCGGCCTGTTCGAGGGTGCCGTCGGTCTCGATCACGGCGGTCGCGGCGGGGGCCAGGCCGAGGGTCTCGGTGGCGGCGGGGAGGCCGAGCAGCAGGGCGATGATCTCCTCGAAGGTGCGGATGCGGGTGCGCAGGGCGTCCGCCTGCCACCAGCGGTCGAAGACGGCGATGAGCCAGTCGGCGTACGGCGTGCGGTGCGGGGCGCTGCCGGGCGGCGGGGTGCTCCAGTTGGCGAGGGGCAGCAGCAGTGCGATGCCGGGCGGGTCGAAGGCGAGCAGGGACTCGTACGTGCCGACCGGGTCGTGGGCGAGGTCGACGACACAGAGGACTCCCGCGTACTGCTCGGGGTGCCGGGCGAGCAGGCGCAGGCCGCGGGCGGCGGCGCCGAACCCGGGCCGGCCGGCGTGGTCGACGCGGCGGGTGTTGTGCTCGGGCAGTCCGCCGTCGAGGCTGACGCCGACGCGGATCCCGGCGGCGGCCAGGGCGGCGAGGCGGCCGCGGGTGAGCAGGGTGCCGTTGGTCTGGACGGTCGCGGTGACGCGGGTCCGCGGGGACGCGGCGCGCAGGGCGGCCCGTACGGCGTCGACGGGTGCGGCCAGTTCGGCGGGGGCGGTGAGCAGGGGTTCGCCTCCGTGCAGGACGAGGTCGACGCGGGTCAGGGCGTGGGCGGCGGCGTGTTCGGCGATGCGCTCGGCGGCGCGGGCGGCGGTCGCGCGGGACATGGCGGCGGGCCGGCCGCGCCAGCTCTGGTCGGCCATCTCGTAGACGTAGCAGTAGGTGCAGGCCAGGTTGCAGCGGCTGCGGGTCTTGAGCACGAACTGCCGTATGGGGTGCGGGCGGTGGCCGGCGGCGCGCAGCGCCGGCACGTCGAGCCGGGCGTACGGCCAGGGGGCGCGGGCCCGGTGCGCGGACAGCGCGGACGGCGCCGCCCGGCTCCCGTCGGCATGGCTCACCGCAGGCACCTCCCTCCCCGGCCGCCGTGCGGTCACCCCGGCGGACGGTTGCATCCCTGCCCTGGGTTCGGCGCGGGCTAACGGCGGAAACGGGACAACTCCGGGTGCGCTGCGTGGTGTTGGGGATGCGGTGCGTGAGCGGGCGCTCAGCTGGCGCCCGAGTCGAAGGCGTTGAGGATCTCGGCGGGGTGGGTGACGCGGTCGACGAGGCCCTCGATGACGCGGGCGAGGACGGGGTGGTCGATGCCGCGGAGGGCGGCGAGGTCGAAGCCGGACAGGTCCGGCAGCCCCGCCGGGCACCGCCGCGCCCCGGCGGGGCGGGCCGGGCCGGCCGGGCCTGCCGAGGTGGTCGAGGCAACCGGGGTGGCCGAAGCGCCCGGGGTGGCCGGGCCTGCCGAGGCAGCCGGGACGGCCGAAGCGCCGGGGGTGACCAGGCCCGCCGTGGCAGCCGCTGTGACCGGGCCCGCCGAGGCAGCCGGGGTGGCCGAAGCGCCCGGGGTGGCCGGGCCTGCCGAGGCAACCGGGATGGCCGGGCCCGCCGAGGCGGCCGAGGCAACCGGGGTGACCGAGGCGGCCGGGCCTGCCGAGGCGGCCGAGGTGACCGAGGTGGCTGGGCCTGCCGAGGCGGCCGAAGCATCCGGAGTGACCGGGCCCGCCGAGACAGCCGAGGTGACCGGCGTGACCGAGGCGGCCGAAGCGCCCGGGGCGGCCGGACCTGCCGAGGCGCCCGGGGTGGCCGGGCCCGCCGAGACAGCCGAGGTGACCGGCGTGACCGAGGCGGCCGAAGCGCCCGGGGTGGCCGGACCTGCCGAGGCGCCCGGTGTGGCCGGGCCCGCCGAGGCAGCCGGGGTGGCCGGGCCTGCCGAGGCGGCCGGGGCGGCCGGGGTGACCGGGGT
>NZ_RPSE01000603.1:0-2563 GCF_003949955.1 Streptomyces sp. WAC05292 | reverse complement strand
ACCCCCGCCCCAGCACCACCGTCCCCGCGCTGCAGAACCAGCCTCCCGTGCCCGAGGCGACCGCCACCTCCGGCGGGGTGCCATCGCGGCGGAGCGTCTGTGTCGGGCCGGCCTCGCCGCGGAGTTGGCGGGTTGCCTCGACCAGCAGGAACAGGCCCCGCATGCCCGGGTGGCAGGCCGAGAGGCCGCCGCCGTCGGTGTTGACCGGGAGGTCGCCGTCGCGCAGGAGGCGGCCCTTCGCGGCGAAGGCGCCGCCTTCGCCCTTCGGGCAGAAGCCGAGGTCCTCCAGGGTGACCAGCGTCATGTACGTGAAGGCGTCGTACAGCTCGGCGATGTCGACGTCGGACGGGGTCAGGCCGGCCCGCCGGAAGGCCACCCGGCCCGAGGCGGCGGCGGGGGAGACCGTGAAGTCCTCCCACTCCGACATGGCGGTGTGGGAGACGGCGGTGCCCGCGCCGAGGATCCAGACGGGGCGTTTGGCCGTGTCGGGGACGTAGTCCTCGGCGGCGAGCAGGATCGCGCAGCCGCCGTCGGAGCGGATGCAGCAGTGCAGCTTGGTGAACGGGTCGGCGATCATCTCGCCGGACAGGACGTCGTCGACGGTGACCGGGTCGCGGAACATGGCGTCCGGGTTGTCGGCGGCGTTCGCGCGGGCCTGGACGGCGATCGAGGCGAGCTGCTCGAGGGTGGTGCCGTACTCGTGCATGTGGCGGCGGGCCGCCATCGCGTACTTCGCGATCAGCGTGTGCCCGTACGGCGCCTCGAACTGGAGGGGGCCGCGCGCGCCGAAGGAGAGGTTCGCGGTGCGGCGGCGGGCCTTGATGTCGGCGCGGGCCGTGGAGCCGTACGCGAGCAGGACGGCGTTGGCGTGGCCGGCGGCTATCGCGTCCGCGGCGTGCGCGGCCATGACCTCCCAGGTGGCTCCGCCGACCGAGGTGGAGTCGGTCCAGGCGGGGCGCAGCCCCAGGTACTCGGCGACTTCGACCGGGGCGAGGGTGCCGAGGCCGGCGGAGGCGAAGCCGTCGATGACGGAGCGGTCGAGGCCGGAGTCGGCGAGGGCGCGCCGGGCGGCCTGGGCGTGGAGGGCGTACGGGGTGGGGCCGTCGACGCGGCCGCAGTCGGAGAGGGCAGCGCCGACGATCGCGACGCGGCGGCGGGGGGCGGTGTCGGGTACGGGTCCGGAGAGGGGGCCAGGTCCAGGCATGGGACGAACGTACAGCTGACGCATCGTCAGTTCCAGTACGCGTCCGCCCGCTCCTCGCTCTGGGCATGTCGCGCCCCCGCCCCTAACATGACGGCCCGTCAGTTACGGGGAGGAGCCCGATGATGGATGCCGCCTTCACCGCGGAGCAGGAGGGGATCCGCCGCACCCTGCGCGAGGTCCTCGGCAGGCGCTGCGGCCCCGACCGGGTCAAGGCCGCCGTGCGCACCGCCGACGGCTACGACCGGGAGCTGTGGGAGCAGCTGTCGCGGGAGATCGGCCTGCCCGGCCTGGCCGTGCCCGAGGAGTACGGGGGCGTGGGCTGCGCCCCCGCGGACCTGGTGCTGGCCTGCGAGGAGACGGGGCGGGCGCTGCTGCCGTCGCCGCTGCTGGCCACCGCCGTGCTGGCCGCGCCGCTGGTCGCGGCACTCGGCGGTGCGGGGCAGCGCGCGGCGCTGCTGCCGCCGCTGGCCGGCGGAGGGCTGACGGCCGCGCTGGCGGTGCCGGGTCCGGCGCTGTCGGCGGCGCTGGGGCTGACCGGGGACGGCGCGGCGGGGGAGTGGGCCGGAGGCGGCCGGGCCGGCGGGGTGCAGGCCCGCCGCGCGGCGGACGGGGCGTGGCGGCTTTACGGGGAGGCCGCGCAGGTCCTGGACGGGCACAGCGCGGACCTGCTGCTGGTCCCGGCGCACGCGGGGGGCTTCGCGCGGAGCCGGGTGCTGCTGTTCGTGGTGCGCGCGGGTGCCGCGGGCCTGGTGCGGGTGCGGCAGACGGCCCTGGACGAGACCCGCCCGCAGGCCGTGGTGCAGCTGCGGGACGTCGAGGCGGAGTGGCTCGGCGAGGGTGATCCGTTCGACGGCGGCGGGCCCGGCGGACCCGGTGCGTACGGCGGGCCGGTCTGCGGTGCGCTGGCCGCCGTGGGGCGTACCGCGGCGGCCGTGCTCGCCGCGGAGGCGGCCGGGGCGGCCGGGCGGGTGCTGGAGCGGACGGTGGAGTACGCCCGGACCCGGGAGCAGTTCGGGCGGCCGATCGGCTCGTTCCAGGCGGTCAAGCACCGGCTCGCGGACCTGTACGTGCAGCTCCAGGCGGCCCGCTCCGCGGTCTGCTACGCCGCGTGGGACCCGGCGCAGGGCGGCCTGGCCCTCGCGCAGGGGCTGGAGGCGCTGCGGCTCGCCGCGGGGGAGGCGATCCAGCTGCACGGCGGGATCGGCTTCACCTGGGAGCACGACGCGCACCTGTACTTCAAGCGGGCCGCGGCGGACGAGCTGCTGTTCGGGCCGGTGCACCTGCTGCGGGCGCACGCGGCCCGGCAGGCGGGCCTCTTCGCCCCCTCCGCCGGCCCCGGACGCGGACCCGGCCCCGTCC
>NZ_RPSE01000602.1:0-2569 GCF_003949955.1 Streptomyces sp. WAC05292 | reverse complement strand
CCCCGACCCCCTTCGTACAAGGAGCAGCTCCCCATGTCCCTTCAGCCCGGTGACGCGCTCACCTCGCACAATTTCGGCCTCCAGATCGACGGCGTGATGGTCGAGTTCCTCCAGGAGGTCAGCAGCCTGTCCATGGAGCAGGACGTCATCGAATACCAGCAGGTCTCCGCGGACGGCAAGCCCGTCACCAAGAAGCTCCCCGGCGTGCAGAAGGCCGGCCAGTGCCAGGTGACCCGCGGTGCGACGCAGTCCATGGCGTTCACCGAGTGGATCAAGTCGTCGATCTCCGGCGACATGGGCTCGGCCCGCAAGAACGCGACGATCATCATGATGGACTACCAGGAGAACCCGGTCCGCCGGTACAACCTGCGCAACGCGTGGTGCTCGAAGGTGGAGGTCAGCTCGGTGAAGGCGGGTGCCGCGTCGGCGCTCACCGAGCAGGTCACCATCACCTTCGAAGAGCTGGTCATCGAATAATGCGGCGCCAGGGACCGGGTCTCGCGGCGCAGGGCGCCCCGCCGCCGGCGGCACCGGCCGAGGCAGGCGGGGGCGCCGTCGGCGTACGCGAACCCCTGCGCACGGAGTTCGAGTTCGAGCTGCCGCGCGGCTACGTCGACGAGTCGGGGACGGTGCACCGCACCGGTGCCATGCGGCTGGCGACGGCCCGCGACGAGCTCCTGCCGCTGCGGGACGTCCGGGTCCGCGAGAACCCGGCGTACCTGTCGGTGGTCCTGCTCGGCAGGGTGATCACCCGGCTGGGCACGCTGGCGGTGGTCCACGACGGGACGGTGGAGAACATGTTCGCCTCCGACCTGGCCTTCCTCCAGGACTTCTACCGGCGGATCAACGCCGAGGGCCACACGCGGGCCGCGGTCTCCTGCCCGCACTGCGAGGGGGCGTTCGAGGTCGAGCTGGCCGGGAGCCGCCTGGGGGAATCGTGACGTACGCGGCGGACGTGCTCCAGGAGGAGGCCGCGTACCTCGCCTACCACCTCCACTGGGACCTGGACTCGATCCTCGACCTGGAGCACACGGACCGGCAGGCGTACGTGCGGCGGGTGGCGGATCTGGTGCAGGAGTCGGCGCCGTGAGCCGGCGGGCCGGCGCACGGGGCTGAACGGACGGACGGGAAGGAAAGGAGACGAGGCGATGGGCCTGTTCACGCGGCTCCGGCGCGGCCGCCGGGCGGACGCGGTGCCGGCGGCGGCCGCGCACAGCTCGGCCGCCCAGGCGCGGTCCCCGCACACCAGGGCGGCGGCGCCGGAATCGCGCAGGACGTGCCGCGCCTCGGCCTCCCTGTACATGGGGTTGACCGGGACGACGACGGCGCCGGCCTTCCAGGCGGCCAGGACGGCGAGCACGAAGTGCGGGGTGTTCTGCAGCGCGACGGCGACGCGGTCGCCGCGGCCGATGCCGCGGGCGGCGAAATGGCCGGCGAGGGAGTCGCTGAGCGCGTCGGCGGCGGCGTAGTCGATGCGGCCGTCGAAATAGGCCAGCGCCGTCCGGCCGGGGGCGCGCCCGGCGGCGGTACGGAACGCGTGCAGCAGGGTCGGCGGCGCGTCCAGCGGGGCGCGCTGGGCCGGGCTGAGCAGCCGCACCCAGGGGCGCGAGGCGTACGCGGAGGCCGCCGGCGGGGCCGGCGCGGCGGCCGGGGCGGCGGCGCGGGGTGCGGTCACCGCTGCTCCCATTCGCGCTGGAGCCGGTTCATGCCGCGCAGCCAGCGGTCGGGGTCGGCGGCGCGTCCGGCGGCGTGCTGCGCCACCTCGGGGTGCGGGAGGATCAAGAACCGGCCCTTCTCCATGCCGTCGAACAGGGCGTCCGCGACCGCGTCCGGCTCGATCGCGGTCGGCGCGAGGACGAGCTCGCCCGCCGAGCCGGCGGCGGCGAGCATGTCGGTGCGGACCCCTTGCGGGCAGATGGCGTGGACGCGGATGCCGCGGTGGCGGTAGGTCAGCGAGAGCCACTCCGCGAAGGCGAGCGCACCGTGCTTGGTGACACTGTACGGGGCCGCTCCGATCATGGTGAGGAGACCGGCGGCCGAGACGGTCGAGACGAAGCGGCCGCTGCCGCGCTCCAGCCAGTGCGGGAGCAGCAGCCGGGCGGCGCGGACGTGGGCCATCACGTTGGTGTCCCAGGCGGTCTCCCACACGGCCTCGTCGGCGAAGGCGTCGCCGCCGGCGGCGACCCCGGCGTTGGCGCAGTAGACGTCCACGTCGCCGCCGAGGGCCTCGCGGGCTTCCGCGGCGACGGCCGACGCGTCGCCGGGCAGGGCGGTGGCGCGGTCGCCGATCGATGCGGCCACGGCGGCGGCCCTGTCCGCGTCGAGGTCGTTGACGGCGACGGTCGCGCCGCGGGCGGCGAACCCGCGGGCGAGGGCGGCGCCGATGCCGCCTCCCGCGCCGGTGACGACGACTCGCTGGTCCTGGTACGCGCTCGCAACGCCCATGCTCACGGGATCACCTTTCACGGCCTGCCGGACGTCCGGCAGACTAACCGGTCGGTATGTCGGGGTGGAAGGGCGCCGGGTCCTAGCGTGGCGGGATGACGCAGAGGCCGGGGCTGTCGCGACG
>NZ_RPSE01000601.1:0-2571 GCF_003949955.1 Streptomyces sp. WAC05292 | reverse complement strand
CCCCCGACCCCCTCCGTGACCTGCACCGCAGCGGCCTGCGGTACCTGTCATGCGCAGATACTAGGGCTGGGGCGGTTGCGGCCGCTGCGGTGCAGGTCACGGAGGGGGTCGGGGGCGGGAAACGACCGGATCCGGCCCCTGGGGCGCCGCCGGCGCGGCGGCGTCAGGGCCGGGTCATGCGCAGGACGTCGAGCGCCTCGTCGAGCTGCTCCGGGGTCAGGTCGCCGCGGTCGACGTAGCCGGACTCCAGGACCACCTCCCTGATCGTCTTCCGCTCCGCGAGCGCCCGCTTGGCGACCCGGGCGGCCTCCTCGTAGCCGATGTGGCGGTTGAGCGGGGTGACCACGGAGGGGGAGGACTCGGCGTACTCCCTGGCCCGTGCCGCGTTGGCGGTGATTCCGTCCACGGTGCGGTCGGCGAGCAGGCGGCTGCCGGAGCCGAGGAGCCGGATCGACTCCAGCAGGTTCCGGGCCATCACCGGGAGCATCACGTTGAGCTCGAAGTTGCCCGCCGCACCGGCGACGGCGACCGCGGTGTCGTTCCCCGTCACCTGCGCCGCGATCATCAGAACGGCCTCCGGGACCACCGGATTGACCTTCCCCGGCATGATGGAGGAGCCCGGTTGCAGGTCCGGGAGATTGATTTCGGCCAATCCCGTGCGCGGGCCGGAGGCCATCCAGCGCAGGTCGTTGCAGATCTTGGTCAGGGAGACCGCGATCGTGCGGAGCACGCCGGAGGTCTCCACCAGCGCGTCCCGCGCGCCCTGGGCCTCGAAGTGGTTGCGGGCCTCCGTCAGCGCCAGCCCGGTCGCCGCGGCGACCTCGGCGATCACGGCCTGCGAGAAGCCGGCCGGGGTGTTGATCCCGGTGCCCACCGCGGTTCCGCCGAGCGGCAGTTCGGCCAGCCGGGGCAGCGCCGACTCCAGCCGCTCGATGCCGAGGCGCACCTGGGCGGCGTACCCGCCGAACTCCTGGCCCAGGGTGACCGGGGTGGCGTCCATCAGGTGCGTGCGGCCCGCCTTGACGACCTCGGCGAACTCGGCCGCCTTGCGCTCCAGCGCCAGTTCGAGGTGGCGCAGCGCCGGGATCAGCTCGCGGGTGACGGCGGCCGTCGCCGCGATGTGGATGGACGAGGGGAACACGTCGTTCGAGCTCTGCGAGGCGTTGACGTGGTCGTTGGGGTGCACGTCCCGGCCGAGGCGCTCGGTCGCCAGGGTGGCGATGACCTCGTTGGCGTTCATGTTGGACGAGGTCCCCGAGCCGGTCTGGAAGACGTCCACCGGGAAGTGGTCGTCCCAGCGGCCCTCTGCGACCTCGGCGGCGGCCGCGGTGATCGCCTCGGCGACGTCCTCCGCGATGACGCCGAGCTCGGCGTTGACCTTGGCGGCGGCCGCCTTGATGCGGGCGAGTGCCTCGATGTGGGCGCGCTCCAGGCGCTGGCCGGAGAGGGGGAAGTTCTCCACCGCGCGCTGGGTCTGGGCCCGCCACTTGGCGTGTGCGGGGACCCGGACCTCGCCCATGGAGTCGTGCTCGATGCGGTGGCCGGCGGTCTCGGCGCCCTGGTGGTGTCGGTTCGTCATGGTCGTAGCCTCCTCGGCCAACTGAGCAATCGTCGTGTCCGACGTGTTCCCTTCTCCCCCGCCGTCCGGCGGATACCGGCGGTGGTGCAGCCCACCCGGGAGGCGTACATGACACGTGGGCGCAGCGCTCCACGCAGGGCGAAGGGGACCGGCGGGCGGCTCACCGCCGGTCGAGGTACTCCCGTACCTCCCGCGGCCGGTTAGTGATCAGCGTGTCCACGCCGAGGCGCAGGCACAGCTCGACGTCCTCGACCTCGTCCACCGTCCACACCCGCACCCGGAGCCCCTTGGCCTTCAGCCGCCCCACCAGCCCCGGGTCCTTGCGGACGAGGTCGATGCCCGGCCCGGCGTGGCCCGCGAACGGCGGCCGCGGCGGGCGCACCGCCCGCTCGATCAGGTACACCGCGGGCAGCCCCGGCGCCAGCCGGTGCAGCCGCATCAGCGCGGTACGGGAGAAGCTCATCACCTCCACCAGCCCCTCCGCCCCGTCGGCCAGCCCGTGGTCCTTCAGGACGCGCACCAGCTCGGCCTCCAGCCGGCCCCCGGCCCGCGTCGGGTGCTTGGTCTCCACGGCGAGCCCGACGGGCCGGCCCGCGGCCAGGGCCTCCTTCAGCAGGTCCTCGAAGAGCAGCACCTGCGCGCCCCGGTGCCCGGCGCCCTTCCAGGCGCCGAAGTCGAGCGCGGCGAGCTGCTCGTACGTCATGGCGGAGACGACCCCCCGCCCGTCGGAGGTGCGGTCGACGCGCCGGTCGTGCACGCACACCAGCCGCCCGTCGGCACTGAGCCGCACGTCGCACTCCAACGCGTCCGCCCCGTCGGCGATGGCCTGCCGGTAGGCGGCGAGCGTGTGCTCGGGATGCTCGTGCGAAGCCCCGCGATGGGCGACGACCCGCACACCGCGGGCCTCGGAAAACGCCTGGTACGTCATGCGCCCCACGCTATAGCCCCACTCCCTCGAACCCCCGGCAGGGCGCCGTCGGCACGCGCCGGAC
>NZ_RPSE01000600.1:0-2571 GCF_003949955.1 Streptomyces sp. WAC05292 | reverse complement strand
CCCGACCCCGACGCGGCGGCCGCCGCGTCGGGGTCGGGTTCGGGTTCGGGGTCGGCCCAGCCGGGGCTGGTCCAGTGGCCGGGGACGCGGGCCTCGGGGGGTTGGCCGAAGGGGACGCCGGCGCCGGGCCGGGCGGGTCCGCGGGCGAGGAGCCGCAGGTAGGCCTCGCGGAAGGCGGCGATGTTCTGTTCGACGGTGAACAGTTCCAGGGCGCGTGCCCGGGCGGCCGCGCCGAGCCGCTGGGCCCGTTCGGGGTCGCGCAGCAGGGAGAGGCAGGCGTCGGCGAGGGCGCGCGGGTTGCGCGGCGGGACGACGAGGCCGGTGCCGCCGATGACCTCGCACACCGCGCCGACGTCGGTGGAGACGGTGGCCCGGCCGCAGAACATCGCCTCGGCGAGACCGGTGGGGAAGCCCTCGACGACGGAGGAGAGGACGGCGACGCGGCCGCTGCCGTAGGCCTCGGCGGCGGTGGCCGTCTCGGGTCCGCCGACGTCCTCGAACGAGACGGGGTTCTCACCGGCGGTGACGGCGTCGGCGGCCTCGTCGGGGAAGAGCTGGGCGGCCAGCGAGCGGCAGTCGGCGAGGTAGCCGGGGACCGCGGGGGCGCTCCCGAAGATCCGCAGCCGGGTGCCGGGGGCGGCCTTGCGGACCTCCGCGAAGGCGTGGAGCAGCCCGACGAGGTCCTTGCCGGGCTCGATCCGGCCCACCCACACGAGTGTGTCGGGGTCGCCGCAGGCGGGGTCCTCGCCGACGGCGGCGAATCGGTCCGCCTCCATCCCCGGGTACACGGTCTCCATCCGGTCCCGGGTGGCGCCGCACCGCTCCTGCCAGCGGCGGGCGTGGGCGTTGCCGGGCGTGAGGAGGTCGGCGCGGGCGTAGATCTCGCAGGCGAGCCGGACGTGGAAGGCGGCGAGGAGGGCCCGCACCGCGGGCCGGCCGCCCTCGGGGCGGTCCAGGTAGTGGGCGCGCAGCCGCACCCCGTACTCGGTGACCAGGAGCGGCACCCCGAAGAAGCGTTTGGCCAGCAGCCCGGGGAGGGCGGCGATCCCGCCCGCGGCGGCGTGGCAGACGTCCACCTCGCGGAGGTCCTCGTACCAGTCGAGGGACAGCGGGCGCAGCAGCCGCTCCAGGGCGTCGGCGAACTCCAGCAGGTCGGCCACCTGGGCCTGCCGGAGGGCGCGGCGGGCGCCGGGGGCCCGGCAGGCGGACTCCACCGCCCGCACGGCGGTCTCCGAGCGGAGGGCCGCGTACATGCCGCCCTGTTCTCGGGCGAGTTCGGCGAGCCCGTACAGTCCGGCGGCGAAGGGCTCGGCGCGGCCGGTGCAGATGCCGTCCACCAGCTCCCGGTAGGCGTCGGCGAACCGGCGGCGCTCACGCCGGGAGTGGGTGCGGCCGTCGTCGGCGGGTGCCCACAGCGGGGCGGTCCAGACGCGGGTGACGTGCTCGGGGAGCACGACCCGGCCGCGCTCTTCCTGTTCGGCGCTGCGGCTCAGTGCGTAGAGCTCGAACTCGTGCTGCGGCAGCCCGCGCACGAGGCGCTCGCACCACAGCCGGCCCTCGCCCGCGGCATACGGATAGCCGCCTTCGGTGAGCAGTCCGATCCGCACGAGTGGCACCCCCGAATCTCCGGTCGTGGCGGCGGCCGCCGGTCCGGCGACCGGCCGCGGGAGAAGCCAAGCGGATGCGCCGGTGGCGCGGCGGACGGTTGTCCGTCGCGCCACCGGAAGGGGTGAAGAGTCGTAACTTTCCCGTACGGTTCGCGTTCGAGCGCGCTACCCGGAGGGGCCCGGCCGGGGTGGGCAAGCCGCGGAGCGAAGCGCTTTCCGGCTGCCCGGCCGTCCGTCAGTTGCCGGGGAACACCCACGGGTTGGGCTTGCAGCGGATCCCGTCGATCTCCAGCGACTTCGTCTGCTGCTGCATGATCGGCGCGGGGGCGCCCGGGGTCTGGCAGTTCACGTGCCCGTGGCCGAGCCGGTGGCCGACCTCGTGGTTGATGAGCATCTGCCGGTAGGCGAACATCTGCTCCGCCCCGTACGTCGGCGAGCCCTGGGCCCACCGGAACGCGTTGATCATCACGCGCTCGGTGTTGGCGGAGTCGCAGGAGACGTTCTCGATGGTGGTGTCCAGCCCGGACTTCGCGCACCACACGCCGGTGGTGCCGGGACTGGCGAGGGTGACGACGAAGTCGGCGCTGCCGCCCGGGACCCGTTCGAAGGTCTTGCGGCCGCCGTGGGCCCAGCTGCGGTCGTCGTTGAGGGTGCGGTGCACGGCCTCGGCGAAGAGCTGCGCGTCCAGCCCGAGCCCGGTCTCGACGTCGACCCGGTAGCGGACCACCTCGCCCTTGCCGGGGGCGGCGGCGACGCCGGGGACCGTCTCGAAGCTCCCGGGCCCCTTGAGCTTCGCGTCGATCGGGAGCTGCTGGGCCATCTTCTGCTCGTACGTGAGCTCCGGCGCGGGCGCCGGGGCCGCGGGCGGCGCCTGCGGGACGGCCCGGCCGTCGGAGCGGGAGGCCGCGGACTGGCCGGGCAGGGCCCGGTCGCCGGCCGTGCCCGCGGCGCGCGGGGAGGCGGA
>NZ_RPSE01000005.1:0-54714 GCF_003949955.1 Streptomyces sp. WAC05292 | reverse complement strand
TGGGCCCCTCAGATGGTCCGGAGTACGTACTCCCCCATCCTCTCAGGCCGCCCGCCCCCGCCGCGGCGGGGGCGGGCGGCCTGAGAGGATGGGGGAGTACGTACTCCGGACCATCTGAGGGGCCCACGCCAGTGACCCGCGCATCCCTGGACAAGCAGCCGCACGAAGTCGCCTCCATGTTCGACGGGGTGGCGGCGAACTACGACCTCACCAACGACGTGCTCTCCCTCGGACAGGCCCGCCTCTGGCGCAGGGAGGTCGCCCGGGCGGTCGCCGCCCGCCCCGGCCAGAAGGTGCTCGACCTCGCCGCCGGCACCGCGACGTCCTCCCTGCCGTTCGCCGCGACCGGTGCGTACGTCGTCCCCTGCGACTTCTCCCTCGGCATGCTCCGCGAGGGCAAGAAGCGCCACGCCTGGCTGCCGCTGACCGCCGGCGACGCGACCCGGCTGCCCTTCGCCGACGGCGTCTTCGACACCGTGACGATTTCCTTCGGGCTGCGCAACGTCCAGGACACCGAGGGCGCGCTCCGTGAGATGCACCGGGTGACCAAGCGCGGCGGGCAGGTCGTCATCTGCGAGTTCTCCCAGCCGACGTGGGCGCCCTTCCGCACCGTGTACACGGAGTACCTGATGCGCGCGCTGCCGCCGGTGGCGCGGGCCGTGTCCTCCAACCCCGACGCGTACGTGTACCTCGCCGAGTCGATCCGCGAGTGGCCGGGGCAGCCCGAGCTGGCGGCGCTGCTGCAGAAGGCAGGCTGGTCCCGGGTGGCCTGGCGCAACCTCAGCGGCGGCATCGTCGCCCTGCACCGCGGCTTCAAGGCCTGAGCCGGCGGTGGCGGCGGCGGTGGACACCGGAGCCCTGGACCTCGCGGGACTGCTGGAGCGGATCGCGGCGGACGTCGCCCCGCTGATCGGCAGCGGCACCCCCGCCGAGTACATCCCGGCCCTCGCCGAGGTGGACCCGCGCCACTTCGGCATGGCGGTCGCCGACCTCGACGGGAACGTCCACGGGGTGGGGGACTGGCGGGTGCCGTTCTCCGCCCAGTCGATCACCAAGGTGTTCGCGCTGGCCCTGGCGCTGGCCGAGGGAGGCGACAGCCTCTGGCGTCGGGTCGGGCGGGAGCCGTCGGGCAACCCGTTCAACTCGCTGGTGCAGCTGGAGCACGAGAACGGCATCCCCCGCAATCCGTTCATCAACGCGGGCGCCCTCGTCGTCACCGACCGGCTCCAGACCCTGACCGGCGACGCCAGCAGCGAACTGCTGGAGTTCCTCCGCGCGGAGAGCGGCAATCCGGACGTCTCCTTCGACGCCGAGGTGGCCGCCTCCGAGCACGAGCACGGCGACCGCAACGCCGCGCTGGCCCACTTCATGGCCTCGTACGGGAACATCGACAACCCGGTGCCCGCCCTGCTCGACCACTACTTCTGGCAGTGCTCCATCGCGATGAGCTGCGCGGACCTGGCCCGCGCGGGCCTGTTCCTGGCCCGGCACGGGCTGCGTGCCGACGGCTCGCGGCTGCTGACCCGCAGCGAGGCCAAGCAGGTCAACGCAGTGATGCTGACCTGCGGGACGTACGACGCGGCCGGGGAGTTCGCCTACCGGGTGGGCCTGCCCGGCAAGAGCGGGGTGGGCGGCGGGATCGTCGCGGTCGTCCCCGGCCGGTGCGCGCTCGCCGTGTGGAGCCCCGGCCTGGACAGCCGGGGCAACTCGGTGGCGGGCGTGGCCGCGCTCGACCGGTTCACGACCCTGACCGGACTGTCCGTCTTCTGACCGTCCGGCGGCCGGCTCACAGGGCGAGGGCGTACCGGCGGCCGGTGCGGCGGCCTCCGGGGAGGGGGAAGACCTCCTCCAGGGTCATGCCGAGGCGTTCGGCGACCGCCGCCGAGCGGGTGTTCGCGTCGTCGACCATGGCGACGACGCGGGGGACGCCGGCCGCGCGGACCCGCTCCAGGGTGGTCAGCGCGGCGGCGTACGCGTAGCCCCTGCCCCACGCGGGGCGGGCGAGGCGCCAGCCGATCTCGATCTCGCCGACCGGCCCCCACGCCTTGCCCTCGGGCCACGGCTGGGCGCCGGTGAAGCCGATGACCTGGCCGTCCGCGTCGAGCAGGGTCCACAGGCAGTAGCCGAGCCGGGCGTCGTGCATCCGCTGCCGGGCGGTGATCTCCTCGTACGCGGACAGCTCGGCGGGCCCGCCGAGGAACTCCATGACGTCGGGGTCGGCGAAGACGCGGTGCCAGGCGTGGGCGTCCTCGTCGGTGGGCACGCGCAGCCGGACCGCCGGGAGCGGCCGGGCGGCCGCCGGGAGCGGCGTGGTCGGCGTGGTCGGCGAGCTTGTCATCGGGTAACCCTTCGGATTCACGATCTCTCTCGCTGCATAGACTGCACATGTCCTGTGCCCATGGGCACCCCTTATCGAGCCTTCGGGAGACCCGCAGTGACCGAGCCCCTCTCCGAGCACTCCGCGGACGTGATCGTCGTCGGGGCCGGGCCCGCCGGCTCGACGACCGCCTACTACCTCGCCAAGGCCGGACTCGACGTCCTGCTGCTGGAGAAGACGGCGTTCCCGCGCGAGAAGGTCTGCGGGGACGGCCTGACCCCGCGCGCCACCAAGCAGCTGGTCGCGATGGGCATCGACATCTCCGAAGAGGCCGGCTGGCTGCGCAACAAGGGCCTGCGGATCATCGGCGGCGGGCAGCGGCTCCAGCTGGACTGGCCGGAACTCGCCTCCTTCCCCGACTACGGCCTCGTCCGCAAGCGCGACGACTTCGACGAGACCCTCGCCCGGCAGGCGCAGAAGGCGGGCGCCCGCCTGTACGAGCGCTGCAACGTGGGGGAGCCGGTCCGCGACCCGCGCACCGGCCACATCACGGGCGTGCAGGCCAAGCTCGGCGAGGAGAAGACGCCGGTCACCTTCCACGCGCCGCTCGTGGTCGCCGCGGACGGCAACTCCTCCCGCCTGTCGCTGGCGATGGGCCTGCACCGGCGCGAGGACCGCCCGATGGGCGTCGCGGTGCGCACCTACTTCACCTCGCCGCGGCACGACGACGACTACCTGGAGTCCTGGCTGGAGCTGTGGGACCGGCGCGGCCCGCAGGACCGGCTGCTGCCCGGCTACGGCTGGATCTTCGGCATGGGCGACGGCACCTCCAATGTCGGCCTCGGCATCCTCAACTCCTCCTCCGCCTTCCGGGAGCTGGACTGGCGCGAGGTCCTCAAGGCGTGGTGCGCGTCCATGCCGGAGGACTGGGGCTACACCCCGGAGAACATGACGCAGCCGATCCGCGGGGCGGCCCTGCCGATGGCGTTCAACCGGCAGCCGCACTACACCAAGGGCCTGCTGCTCGTCGGCGACGCGGGCGGACTCGTCAACCCGTTCAACGGCGAGGGCATCGCCTACGCGATGGAGTCCGGGAAGATCGCGGCGGACGTCGTGGTGCAGGCGGCGGCGCGGGCGACGCCGCTCCAGCGGGAGCGGGCGCTGCACCAGTACCCGAAGGTGCTGAAGGAGACCTACGGCGGCTACTACTCGCTGGGCCGCGCCTTCGTGAAGCTGATCGGCAACCCGGCTGTCATGAAGGTCGCCGCGCAGCGCGGCCTGACCCACCCGGTGCTGATGCGGTTCACGCTGAAGATGCTGGCCAACCTGACCGACCCGACGGGCGGCGACGCGATGGACCGCATCATCAACGGCCTGTCGAAGGTGGCCCCGAAGGCCTGACGCCGTCCCCGGAGCGGGCCGTGGCGGGGAGTTCCCCGCCGCGGCCCGCTCCGGCGTCCGGCGGAGGCCCGCGTTCCGACCTGCGGGCCGGCGGGAGTCCGGGCGGGCCCGGGAAGGGGCCTGGGCGGCCCTGTGGCGGCCTTCCGCGACCACCGGGGCCTGCGGGGCGGGGGTGGCGCCGCGAACGCGCGTACGGGCACGCCGAAGGGCCGGCACTCCTTCCCCGAGCGGGGGAGTGCCGGCTCTTCGCCGTACGGGGTGCCGACCGCGGTGCGCGGTGCGGCGGGTGACGGGGTGTCGGGCGTCAGAGGACGCGGACGGCGCCCGTCGGACGGTCGTAGCTCAGGCTGCGCTCGACGATGCCGGTGCTGGGGTTCTGCGCACCGACGAACTTGCCGCCGCCGACGTACAGCGCGACGTGGTAGGCGCTGCCCTTGGAGCCCCAGTACAGGATGTCGCCCGGCTGGAGGGCGCTCAGCGACACCGAGGTGCCGTACGAGGACTGCGCCTGCGAGGTGCGCGGCAGGGAGACGTTGGCCTGCCGGTACGCGGCCTGGACCAGGCCGGAGCAGTCGAACGCGGAAGGACCGGTGGCGCCCATGACGTAGGCCTTGCCGACCTGCGCGCGGGCGAAGCTGATGATGGCCGCGGCGGAGCCCTTCGGGGCGGTCACGGTGCCCACGCCCTGGCCGCTGTCGGCGGTGGCGGCGGCGGAGGTGCTCTTGAGCGCGGTGCGCTCGGCGTTGCGGGTGGCGCGCTCGGCTTCGGCCTTGCGGTCCGCCTCCTCCTTCGCCTTCTTCTCCGCGGCCTCCTTGGCCTTCTTCGCCTCGGCGGCGGCGCCGGTGCGGGCGTTCTCCTCCTGGGCGTTCAGCTCGCCGTCGACGGCGGCCGCCTGCGTGTTCTCGGCGGCGGTGGCGACGGCGGTGGAGACCTCGGAGGCCAGGTCCATGTCGAGGACCGGCATCTCCAGCGTCTCGGTCACCGGCTCGGCGGCGGGGGACGCGCTCGCCGTGCCGGCCATCGCCAGCGTGCTGAGGACGCCACCGGCAACTCCGGCGCGCACCGCGAGCTTCGAGGCGCTGCGACGGGGCTTCCGGTGGCTGGGTATGTGAGCGGTGTGGGACATGAGGACAACCGCTATCAGGGGGCCCGGTATCCCTTCAAGAAACGTGGTGTGCGCCACAGTTGCGCCTGGAGGGGCTCGAACCGGGCGCGGCACGCGTCTTATTGACGCCGTAACGGACAAATCAGACAGGCCTTCACAAGGCTGTGATCAAGGCGTTTCAGCAATAAGTCCGAATTGATCCAGGGCCTACCATCCCGATGCACCGTTGGCCAAGCCCGGCTTCGGAACGCCTGATTCTGGTGTGACACAGCTCACACCGAAATCGCGCCGAGAGGTGCCCGTGGCCTGTCCGTGACCCGAAATCGGCGGAGGGGAGGCCGAAAGATCGTCCGCGGGCGGCCGGCCGGCACCCCGGGGGCTCGTGAACAGATGCACGCGTCCACTCCCGTCCCCGGTCCGTCCCCCGGTCGAGCGAAGCGGATCCCTTTACCACGCATGATGAGATCCGGCCAAATTTGCCTGCACACCTCATCATTTGATAGGGCAACCCCGCTTCTACCTGGGGTAACACATCCGGATGTCACGGTTGGTGATCAACTGGCTGCTTCGCGTACGAAGATCACCCCTCATCGGGGTTCATGATCGTTCATCAGGTGGTGGAGATCACAAACTCTGTCCTGTCACCCGTGTCGCAGATCACAGATCGGCGGGCATAGGATGCGCACCAGCCCGGCTTGTGAACTGCCTCACATGCACAAGATCCCCGAGGGGCGGGGCACCAGGCGCCGGCGCAGCGGTCCAACGGTCAGAGACGACTGGAAGGAGCGAGGAGCGTGAATGCCTACGCGCCCATCCTCGTGCTCGGCGCCCTAGGCGCAGGGTTTGCGATCTTCTCCGTGGTCATGGCCACGCTGATCGGCCCGAAACGGTACAACCGCGCCAAGCTGGAGGCGTACGAGTGCGGCATCGAGCCGACTCCCACGCCCGCAGGCGGCGGTCGCTTCCCGATCAAGTACTACCTGACGGCGATGCTCTTCATCGTCTTCGACATCGAAGTTGTCTTCCTCTACCCCTGGGCCGTCACCTTCGACGCCCTGGGGATCTTCGGGCTCGTCGAGATGCTGCTCTTCGTGCTCACCGTCTTCGTCGCCTACGCCTACGTCTGGCGCCGCGGCGGCCTGGAATGGGACTGAGGGGCTGAATTCCCATGGGACTGGAAGAAAAGCTGCCGAGCGGCTTCCTGCTGACCACCGTCGAACAGGCCGCGGGATGGGTGCGCAAGGCCTCCGTCTTCCCCGCGACCTTCGGCCTGGCCTGCTGCGCCATCGAGATGATGACCACCGGAGCCGGCCGCTACGACCTCGCGCGCTTCGGCATGGAGGTCTTCCGCGGCTCGCCGCGCCAGGCCGACCTGATGATCGTCGCAGGGCGGGTCAGCCAGAAGATGGCGCCGGTGCTGCGGCAGGTCTACGACCAGATGCCCGCTCCCAAGTGGGTCATCTCCATGGGCGTCTGCGCATCGTCGGGCGGCATGTTCAACAACTACGCGATCGTGCAGGGCGTCGACCACATCGTCCCGGTGGACATCTACCTCCCCGGCTGCCCGCCCCGCCCCGAGATGCTGGTGGACGCGATCCTCAAGCTCCACCAGAAGATCCAGAGCTCCAAGCTCGGCGTGAACCGGGAAGAGGCGGCCCGCGAGGCGGAGGCCGCGGCCCTGAAGGCCCTGCCCACCATCGAGATGAAGGGGCTGCTCCGGTGAGCGACACCACCCCCGGCACCACCCCGGGCGACGACGGCGCCGAACATGCCCTTGCGGACGCCGATCACCTCGGGGCCGGCGGCGACACCAGCGGCTACGGCGGCCTGGTGCGCACCGTCGCCCTGCCCGGCCCGAGCCACCGCCCCTACGGCTCCTACTTCGACGAGGTCGCCGACGAGCTGGAAGGCGCCCTGGAGGAACAGGGGCTCCTGCCCGCCAACGCCATCGAGAAGACGGTCGTCGACCGCGGCGAGCTCACCTTCCACATCGCCCGCGAGCACCTCGTCCGGGTGGCGTCCACCCTCCGCGACGACCCCGCCCTGCGCTTCGAACTCTGCACCGGGGTCAGCGGCGTGCACTACCCCGGCGACCGCGGCCGCGAACTGCACGCCGTCTACCACCTGCGCTCGATCACCCACGGCCGCACCGTGCGGCTGGAGGTCTGCGCCCCGGACGCCGACCCGCACATCCCCTCGCTGGTCTCCGTCTACCCGACCAACGACTGGCACGAGCGCGAGGCCTACGACTTCTTCGGGCTCGTCTTCGACGGCCACCCGGCCCTCACGCGGATCATGATGCCGGACGACTGGCAGGGCTTCCCGCAGCGCAAGGACTACCCCCTCGGCGGCATCCCCGTCGAGTACAAGGGCGCCCAGATCCCGGCTCCCGACCAGCGGAGGTCGTACAGCTGATGTCCACGAACCACCACGCGGCGTCCCGCGAGACCACCGAGGGCACCGTCTACACCGTCACCGGCGGCGACTGGGACGAGGTCGTCCGCTCCGCGGCCAAGGCCGACGACGAGCGCATCGTCGTCAACATGGGCCCCCAGCACCCCTCCACCCACGGCGTGCTGCGGCTCATCCTGGAGATCGACGGCGAGACGGTCACCGAGGCCCGCTGCGGCATCGGCTACCTGCACACCGGCATCGAGAAGAACCTCGAATTCCGGAACTGGACGCAGGGCACCACCTTCGTGACGCGCATGGACTACCTCACGCCCTTCTTCAACGAGACGGCGTACTGCCTCGGCGTCGAGAAGCTCCTCGGCATCACCGACCAGGTCCCCGACCGCGCCACCGTCATCCGCGTCCTGCTGATGGAGCTCAACCGGCTCTCCTCGCACCTGGTGTGCATCGCCACCGGCGGCATGGAGCTGGGCGCCACCACGATCATGATCTACGGCTTCCGCGACCGCGAGCTGATCCTCGACATCTTCGAGCTGATCACCGGCCTGCGCATGAACCACGCGTTCATCCGCCCCGGCGGCCTCGCCCAGGACCTGCCCCCCGGCGCGGTCGACCAGCTCCGCGACTTCCTGAAGACCATGAAGAAGAACCTGCCGGAGTACGACAAGCTCGCCACCGGCAACCCCATCTTCAAGGCCCGCATGCAGGACGTCGGCTACCTCGACCTCACCGGCTGCATGGCCCTCGGCGCCACCGGCCCCATCCTCCGCTCCGCCGGCCTGCCGCACGACCTGCGCAAGGCCGACCCCTACTGCGGCTACGAGACCTACGAGTTCGACGTCCCCACCACGGAGACGTGCGACTCGTACGGGCGGTTCCTTATCCGCCTGGAGGAGATGCGCCAGTCCCTGCGGATCATCGAGCAGTGCCTGGACCGGCTGGAGCCCGGCCCCGTGATGGTCGCCGACAAGAAGATCGCCTGGCCGGCGCAGCTCGCCCTCGGCCCCGACGGCCTCGGCAACTCCCTCGACCACATCAAGAACATCATGGGCACCTCCATGGAAGCCCTCATCCACCACTTCAAGCTGGTGACCGAGGGCTTCCGCGTCCCGGCGGGCCAGGCCTACGCCGCCGTCGAGTCCCCCAAGGGCGAACTCGGCGCCCACGTCGTCTCCGACGGCGGAACCCGCCCCTACCGGGTCCACTTCCGCGACCCGTCCTTCACCAACCTCCAGGCCATGGCGGCGATGTGCGAGGGCGGCCAGGTCGCCGACGTCATCGTCGCCGTCGCCTCCATCGACCCCGTGATGGGAGGCGTCGACCGATGACAGCCAGCCCCGCCCGTCGAGAGGTGAGCCTGGGCATGCCCCAGCCGCCCGCCCCCGACTACCCGGCCGAGGTGCGCGAGCGGCTCGCCGCGGACGCCGCGGAGATCGTCGCCCGCTACCCCGACAGCCGCTCCGCCCTCCTGCCGCTGCTCCACCTCACCCAGTCCGAGGAGGGTTACGTCTCCCGCACCGGCATCCGGTTCTGCGCCGAGACCCTCGGCCTGACCACCGCCGAGGTCACCGCCGTCGCCACCTTCTACACGATGTACCGGCGCAGGCCGTCGGGCGACTACCAGGTCGGCGTCTGCACCAACACCCTGTGCGCGGTCATGGGCGGAGACGCCATCTTCGAGGAGCTCCAGGAGCACCTCGGCGTCGGCAACAACGGGACGACCCCCGACGGCAAGGTCACCCTCGAACACATCGAGTGCAACGCGGCCTGCGACTACGCGCCCGTCGTGATGGTGAACTGGGAGTTCTTCGACAACCAGACGCCCGAGTCCGCCAAGGCCCTCGTCGACGACCTCCGCGCCGGCCGCCCCGTCGAGCCGACCCGGGGCGCGCCGCTGTGCACTTACAAGGAGACCGCCCGGATCCTCGCCGGCTTCCCCGACGAGAGGCCCGGCGCGGTGGAGGCGAGCGGCGGCGCCGGACCCGCCTCCCTGATCGGACTGCGCATCGCGCGCGGCGAAGCCCCGCACCAGGGGCGCATCGTGCACCCGCGGGCCGCTGCGACCGGCGAGGAGGGGGAGTGATGACGGTGGCGACCGCCATGCACGAGAACGGAACGAGCCCGGAGAAGCTGCTGGCCCCCGTCCTGTCGGCGTTCTGGGACGAGCCGCAGTCGTGGACGCTGGAGACCTACCGGCGCCACGACGGCTACGAGGGGCTGCGCAAGGCCCTCGCCATGACCCCCGACGAGGTCATCGCCTACGTGAAGGACTCCGGGCTGCGCGGCCGCGGCGGCGCCGGCTTCCCCACCGGGATGAAGTGGCAGTTCATCCCGCAGGGCGACGGCAAGCCGCACTACCTCGTCGTGAACGCAGACGAGTCCGAGCCGGGCACCTGCAAGGACATCCCGCTCCTCTTCGCCAATCCGCACTCCCTCATCGAGGGCATGGTCATCGCCTGCTACGCGATCCGCTCCGAGCACGCGTTCATCTACCTGCGCGGCGAGGTCGTGCCCGTCCTGCGCCGCCTGCACGAGGCGGTCCGCGAGGCGTACGAGGCGGGCTACCTCGGCAAGGACGTCCTCGGCAGCGGGATGGACCTCGACATCACCGTCCACGCCGGGGCGGGCGCCTACATCTGCGGCGAGGAGACGGCGCTGCTGGACTCCCTCGAAGGCCGCCGCGGCCAGCCCCGCCTGCGGCCGCCCTTCCCCGCCGTCGAAGGCCTCTACGCCTGCCCCACCGTGGTGAACAACGTCGAGTCCATCGCCTCGGTTCCCGCGATCCTGAACCGGGGCAAGGACTGGTTCAAGGCGATGGGCACCGAGAAGTCCCCCGGCTTCACCCTCTACTCGCTGTCCGGGCACGTCGCCGGCCCCGGACAGTACGAGGCGCCGCTCGGGATCACCCTGCGCCAGCTCCTCGACATGAGCGGCGGGATGCGCCCCGGCCACCGGCTGAAGTTCTGGACCCCCGGCGGCTCCTCCACCCCGATGTTCACCGACGAGCACCTCGACGTCCCCCTCGACTACGAGGGCGTCGGCGCGGCCGGCTCGATGCTCGGCACCAAGGCGCTCCAGTGCTTCGACGAGACGACCTGCGTGGTGCGCGCCGTGACCCGGTGGACCGAGTTCTACGCCCACGAGTCGTGCGGCAAGTGCACCCCCTGCCGGGAGGGCACCTACTGGCTGGTCCAGCTGCTGCGCGACATCGAGGCCGGCAAGGGCGCCATGGCCGACCTCGACAAGCTCCAGGACATCGCCGACAACATCAACGGCAAGTCGTTCTGCGCGCTCGGCGACGGCGCCGCCAGCCCGATCTTCTCCTCGCTGAAGTACTTCCGCGACGAGTACGAGCAGCACGTCACGGGCAAGGGCTGCCCCTTCGACCCCAGGAAGTCGGTCCTCTGGGCCGACACGGAGGTGAACGCATGACCGTCACCACGAATGCCCCCACCGGTGGCGGAGGGGCCGCCGTGCCCCCGGAGGACCTGGTCTCGCTGACCATCGACGGCGTCGAGCTGTCGGTGCCCAAGGGGACCCTCGTCATCCGCGCCGCCGAGCAGATCGGGGTGGAGATCCCCCGCTTCTGCGACCACCCCCTGCTCGACCCGGTCGGCGCCTGCCGGCAGTGCATCGTCGAGGTGGAGGGCCAGCGCAAGCCGATGGCGTCCTGCACCATCACCTGCACCGACGGGATGGTCGTCCGGACACAGCTGACCTCCCCCGTCGCGGAGAAGGCCCAGCGCGGGGTGATGGAGCTGCTGCTCATCAACCACCCGCTGGACTGCCCGGTCTGCGACAAGGGCGGCGAGTGCCCGCTGCAGAACCAGGCGATGTCGCACGGCAACGCCGACTCCCGCTTCGAGGGCCGCAAGCGCACCTACGAGAAGCCGGTGCCGATCTCCACGCAGGTCCTCCTCGACCGGGAGCGGTGCGTGCTGTGCGCCCGCTGCACCCGCTTCTCCACGCAGGTCGCCGGCGACCCGATGATCGAGCTGCTGGAGCGGGGCGCGCTCCAGCAGGTCGGCACCGGCGAGGGCGACCCCTTCGAGTCGTACTTCTCCGGGAACACCATCCAGATCTGCCCGGTCGGCGCCCTCACCTCGGCCGCGTACCGGTTCCGCTCCCGCCCCTTCGACCTCGTCTCCTCCCCGAGCGTGTGCGAGCACTGCGCGGGCGGCTGCGCGACCCGGACCGACCACCGGCGCGGCAAGGTGATGCGCCGCATGGCCGCCGAGGACCCCGAGGTCAACGAGGAGTGGATCTGCGACAAGGGCCGCTTCGCGTTCCGGTACGCGCAGCGCCCCGACCGGCTGACCACGCCGCTGGTCCGGGGCGCCAACGGGGTCCTGGAGCCGGCGAGCTGGCCCGAGGCGCTCGGCGCCGCGGCCGCCGGGCTGGCCGCGGCGCGCGGCCGCGCCGGCGTCCTGACCGGCGGGCGGCTGACCGTCGAGGACGCCTACGCGTACGCCAAGTTCGCGCGGGTCGTCCTCGACACCAACGACATCGACTTCCGGGCCCGCGTGCACAGCGCGGAGGAGGCCGAATTCCTGGCCGCGGAGGTCGCGGGCCGCGGCGTCGACCTCGACGGGCAGGGCGTTTCGTACGCCGGTCTGGAGGCGGCGCCGGCGGTGCTGCTCGTCGGCATCGAGGCGGAGGAGGAGGCCCCCGGCGTCTTCCTGCGGCTGCGCAAGGCCTTCCGCAAGCGCCGCCAGCGGACCTTCGCCCTGGCCCCGTTCGCCACGCGCGGCCTGGCCAAGACGGGCGGCACCCTGCTGGCCGCCGCACCGGGCACCGAGCCCGAGTGGCTGGACGCGCTCGCCTCCCGCACCGGCCTGGAGCAGGGCGGCGAGGCCGCCGCCGAAGCACTGCGCGAGCCCGGCGCGGTCATCGTCGTCGGGGAGCGCCTCGGGGGCGTGCCCGGCGGGCTGACCGCCGCGGTCCGGGCGGCCGCCGCTACCGGGGCCCGGCTGGTGTGGATCCCGCGGCGGGCCGGGGAGCGCGCCGCGATCGAGGCGGGCGCCCTGCCGTCGCTGCTGCCCGGCGGCCGCCCGGCCACCGACCCGCGGGCCCGCGAGGAGGTCGCGGCCGCCTGGGGGCTGGAGGAACTCCCGCACCGCTACGGCCGCGACACCGGGCAGATCGTCGAGGCCGCGGCCGCCGGCGAGCTGACCGCGCTGCTCGTCGCGGGCGTGGAGGTCGCCGACCTGCCCGACCCGGAGCGGGCGCGGACCGCGCTGCGGGAGGCGTTCACGGTCTCCCTGGAGCTGCGGCCCGGCGAGGTCACCGACCACGCCGACGTGGTCCTGCCCGTCGCGGCCGTCGCCGAGAAGACGGGCACCTTCGTCAACTGGGAGGGCCGCGTGCGGCCGTTCGAGGCCGCGCTCAAGCCCGACCAGATGACCCGCCCGCTCGCCCCGGCCGACTCCCGCGTCCTGCACATGCTCGCCGACGCCGCCGACCGGCCGCTGGGCCTGCC
This sequence comes from Streptomyces sp. WAC05292, assembly GCF_003949955.1. Classification (NCBI taxonomy): domain Bacteria; kingdom Bacillati; phylum Actinomycetota; class Actinomycetes; order Kitasatosporales; family Streptomycetaceae; genus Streptomyces; species Streptomyces sp. WAC05292. The sequence goes on along the minus strand of NZ_RPSE01000005.1, from coordinate 42,000 downwards.
CGACGTGCACGCCGTACGCCGGGAGATCGACCGGCTCGGCCGGTGGGCCGGCGAGCGCCCCGCGGCCCAGCCCGGCTCACCGGCGGCGCTGCCCCGGCCCGCGGCCGGGGAGGCGGTCCTCGCCGGACACCGGCTGCTCCTCGACCTCGGCCGGCTCCAGGAGGGCGACGACGCCCTGGCCGGCACCCGGCACGAGGCGAGCGCCCGGCTCTCCGCGGCCACCGCGGCCGAGACGGGCGTCAAGGACGGCGACCTGCTCGCGGTGACCGGCCCGTCCGGCACGGTCGCACTCCCGCTGAGGATCACCGAGATGCCCGACCGGGTGGTCTGGCTCCCGCTGAACTCCACCGGCTCCGGGGTCCGCGCCGACACCGGCGCCCTGCCGGGCACCCTCGTACGGATCGGCCCGGCGACCCCGGCCGGCGCCGGCGGCACCACTGCGGAGGTGGGAGCGTGAACGCGGTACTGCTCGCTGCCGAGGACCTGTCCCTGTTCGGCAGGGACCCCTGGTGGCTGGTCCTCGTCAAGGCGGTGTTCTGCTTCGCCTTCCTGATGGTGACCGTCCTGTTCTCCATCGTCTGGGAGCGCAAGGTCGTCGCCTGGATGCAGCTGCGCATCGGCCCCAACCGGCACGGCCCCTGGGGGATGCTCCAGTCGCTCGCCGACGGCGTGAAGCTGATGCTGAAGGAGGACATCGTCGTCAAGCGCGCCGACAAGGTCGTCTACGTGCTGGCGCCGATCGTCGCGGCGATCCCCGCGTTCATGGCGATCGCGGTGATCCCGTTCGGGCCCGCCGGCAACGAGGTGTCGATCTTCGGGCAGCGCACCACGATGCAGCTGACCGACCTGCCGATCGCCATGCTGTACATCCTCGCGGTCGCCTCCGTCGGCATCTACGGCATCGTGCTCGCCGGCTGGTCGTCGGGCTCGACGTACCCGCTGCTCGGCGGCCTGCGCTCCTGCGCCCAGATGATCAGCTACGAGATCGCGATGGGTGCGGCGTTCGCCTCGGTGTTCCTCTACTCCGGGTCGATGTCCACCTCGGCGATCGTGGAGGCGCAGGCGGACCGCTGGTTCATCGTGCTGCTGCCGGTGTCGTTCATCATCTACGTGGTGACGATGGTCGGCGAGACCAACCGGGCGCCGTTCGACATGCCGGAGTCCGAGGGCGACCTCGTCGGCGGCTTCAACACCGAGTACTCGTCCATCAAGTTCGCGATGTTCATGCTGGCCGAGTACGTCAACATGGTCACCGTCTCGGCCGTCTCGGTCACCCTGTTCCTGGGCGGCTGGCGGGCCCCCTACCCGGTCAGCAGCTTCTGGGAGGGCGCCAACCACGGCTGGTGGCCGCTGCTCTGGTTCGTGGTCAAGGTGCAGCTGCTGCTGTTCTTCTTCATCTGGCTGCGCGGCACCCTGCCCCGCGTCCGCTACGACCAGCTGATGAAGCTCGGCTGGAAGGTCCTCATCCCCGTCTCGCTGCTGTGGCTGATGCTCGTCGCGACCGTGCGGGCACTGCGGAACGAGGCGTACGACTTCTCCCAGATCGTCCTGTACGTCGGCGGCGCGGTCGTCGCGGTCCTGCTGCTGTCCTTCGTCGCGGACTTCTTCCGCGACCGGCGGGAGAAGGCCGCCGGGGCCGCGGAGGCCGGCGCCCCCGGGGCCGAGCCGTTCGACCCGCTCGCCGGCGGGTTCCCCGTACCGCCCAAGCCCGGCCAGCACCTGGCCCCCGTACCGCGCCGGCGGCCCCGCCGGGAGCGCGAACTGATCGCCAGCGGCGGGGCGAACAACGACAGCGACCGAGAGGAGGGTGCGGAGAATGCCTGACGAACAGTGGCAGAACCCGGTGGCCGGCTTCGGCGTGACCTTCAAGGCCATGTTCAAGAAGCGCCTCACCGAGCAGTACCCCGAGCAGCAGAAGACGACCGCACCGCGTTTCCACGGACGGCACCAGCTCAACCGGCACCCGGACGGCCTGGAGAAGTGCATCGGGTGCGAGCTGTGCGCGTGGGCCTGCCCCGCGGACGCCATCTACGTGGAGGGCGCGGACAACACGGAGGAGGAGCGCTACTCCCCGGGCGAGCGCTACGGCCGCGTCTACCAGATCAACTACGCCCGCTGCATCCTGTGCGGGCTGTGCATCGAGGCGTGCCCGACGCGGGCGCTGACCATGACGAACGAGTTCGAACTGGCCGACGCCAGCCGCGAGTCGCTCATCTACACCAAGGAGGAGCTGCTCGCCGGGCTGACCGAGGGCATGGTCGAGGCGCCCCACGCGATGTACCCGGGCACGGACGAGCAGGACTACTACCGCGGGCAGGTGACGGGGGCGGCCCCCGGCACCGAGCGGCAGCCGGCCGTCTCCAAGGGCGAGGCCCCGCAGGACCGGGGCACCGCCGAGGGGGTGGGGGCATGAGCGCGGTCGCCGCCGCGGCATCGGCCACCTCCACGGGCGAGGCCGTCCAGTTCTGGATCCTCGGCACGGTCGCCGTGATCGGCGCGCTGGCGACGATCCTGATGAAGAAGGCCGTGCACAGCGCGCTGAGCCTCGCCGGGACGATGATCGTCCTGGCGGTGTTCTACCTCGCCAACGGGGCGTACTTCCTGGGCGTCGTCCAGGTGATCGTCTACACCGGCGCGATCATGATGCTGTTCCTCTTCGTGGTCATGCTGGTCGGCGTCACCGCCGCCGACTCCCTGAAGGAGACCCTCAAGGGCCAGCGCTGGCTCGCCGCCCTGTGCGGGCTGGGCTTCGGCATCCTGCTCATCGCGGGCATCGGCAACGCCTCCCTGCAGCAGTTTAACGGGCTGGGCCGGGCCAACTCGGCCGGGCACGTGGAGGGCCTCGCCCAGCTGATCTTCACCCGTTACGTCTTCGCCTTCGAGGTCACCGGCGCGCTGCTGATCACCGCCGCCGTCGGTGCGATGGTGCTCACCCACCGCGAGCGCACCGAGCGGGCCGCGACGCAGCGCGAGCTGTCCGAGCGGCGCGTCCGCGAGGGCGTCCAGCTCCCGCCGCTGCCCGCGCCCGGCGTGTACGCCCGGCACAACGCGGTCGACGTGCCCGGCCTGCTGCCGGACGGCACCCCCTCGGAGCTGACCGTCAGCAAGACGCTCCGCGCCCGCGGCCAGGTCCGCGACGTCTCGGGCGAGGCGCTCGCCGACCTCAAGGCGCTGGAGCGGCGCTCGGCGGAGCGGCTCGGCCGTGAGGAGGCCTCGAAGTGAACCCGGTCAACTACCTCTACCTCGCGGCCCTGCTGTTCACCATCGGCGCCGTGGGCGTGCTGATCCGGCGCAACACGATCGTGCTGTTCATGTGCGTGGAGCTGATGCTCAACGCCTGCAACCTGGCGTTCGTCGCGTTCTCCCGGATGCACGGCAACCTCGACGGCCAGATCATCGCGTTCTTCACGATGGTCGTCGCCGCCGCCGAGGTCGTGGTGGGCCTCGCGATCATCGTGTCGCTGTTCCGTACCCGCCACTCGGCCTCGGTCGACGACGCCAGCCTGATGAAGCTGTAAGGGGCGTACACAGTGGAGAATCTGATTGCGCTGCTCGTGGCGGCGCCCCTGCTCGGAGCGGCGGTGCTGCTGTGCGGCGGCCGGCGCCTCGACAGGGCCGGGCACTGGCTCGGGACCCTGCTCGCGGCCGCCTCGTTCGGCATCGGCGCCGCCCTGTTCGCCGACATGCTGGGACGCGGCGCCGACGACCGGACCATGCGGCAGCACCTGTACAGCTGGATCCCGGTGGAGGGCTTCCAGGCGGACGTCGCCTTCCAGCTGGACCAGCTGTCGATGACGTTCGTCCTGCTCATCAGCGGGGTCGGCACGCTGATCCACGTGTACTCGATCGGGTACATGGAGCACGACGAGCGCCGCCGCCGCTTCTTCGGCTACCTCAACCTCTTCCTCGCGGCGATGCTGCTGCTGGTCCTCGCCGACAACTACCTGCTGCTGTACGTCGGCTGGGAGGGCGTCGGCCTCGCCTCGTACCTGCTCATCGGCTTCTGGCAGCACAAGCCCAGCGCGGCGACCGCCGCGAAGAAGGCCTTCCTCGTCAACAGGGTCGGCGACATGGGCCTCTCCATCGCGATCATGCTGATGTTCACCACCTTCGGCACGTTCGCCTTCCGGCCGGTGCTGGCCTCGGCCGGCGAGACCTCCGAGGGCATGCTGACCGCGATCGGGCTGATGCTGCTGCTCGCCGCGTGCGGCAAGTCGGCGCAGGTGCCGCTGCAGTCCTGGCTCGGGGACGCGATGGAGGGCCCGACGCCCGTCTCGGCCCTCATCCACGCGGCGACGATGGTCACCGCCGGCGTGTACCTGATCGTCCGCTCCGGCGCGATCTTCAACGGCGCGCCGGACGCGCAGCTCGTCACGGCGATCGTGGGCGCGGTCACGCTGCTCTTCGGTGCCGTCGTCGGTTGCGCGAAGGACGACATCAAGAAGGCGCTGGCCGGTTCGACGATGTCGCAGATCGGCTACATGGTCCTCGCGGCCGGCCTCGGCCCGATCGGCTACGTCTTCGCGATCATGCACCTGGTGACGCACGGCTTCTTCAAGGCCGGCCTCTTCCTCGGCGCCGGCTCCGTCATGCACGGCATGAACGACGAGGTCGACATGCGCAAGTACGGCGGCCTGCGCCGCTACATGCCGGTCACCTTCGTCACGTTCGGCCTCGGCTACCTCGCCATCATCGGCTTCCCCGGCCTGTCCGGCTTCTTCTCCAAGGACCGGATCATCGAGGCGGCCTTCGCCAAGGGCGGCACCGAGGGCTGGATCCTCGGCTCGGTCGCCCTGCTCGGCGCGGCGATCACCGCGTTCTACATGACGCGGGTAATGCTGATGACCTTCTTCGGGGAGAAGCGCTGGCAGCCCGCGCCCGACGCGGACGCCGCCGCGGACGTGGAGCCGTCCGCCGGTCACCGCTCCGGCGAGATGCCGCACCCGCACGAGTCCCCGAAGTCCATGACCGTCCCGATGATCGTGCTGGCCTTCGGCTCCGTCTTCGCCGGCGGGTTCTTCGCCATCGGCGACCGGTTCCTGAACTGGCTGGAGCCGGTCACCGGGTACGAGCACGGGCACCCGCCGGTCAGCGCCCTCACGGTCACCCTGGCCACCATGGCGGTCCTCGTCGTGGGCGTCACGATCGCCTGGGCGATGTACGGCCGCCGGCCGGTCCCCGTGACCGCCCCGCGCGGCAGCCTGCTCACCCGGGCCGCCCGCCGCGACCTGCTCCAGGACGACTTCAACCACGTCGTGCTGGTGCGCGGCGGGGAGCACCTGACCCGCTCCCTCGTGTACGTCGACCACAGCCTGGTCGACGGCGTGGTCAACGGGACGGCGGCCTCGGTCGGCGGCCTGTCGGGCCGGCTCCGCAAGCTCCAGAACGGCTACGCCCGCAGCTACGCGGTCTCGATGTTCGGAGGGACGGCGATCCTCATCGCCGCGACCCTGCTGATGAGGGCGGTGTGAGATGGATTTCCCGCTTCTGACGGTGACGGCCGCGGTGCCCGCGGCCGGCGCGGTCCTCACGGCGGCCGTCCCGGCCGCCCGCCGGACCGCCGCCAAGTGGCTGGCGCTGCTGTTCTCGCTGGCCACGCTCGCCCTCGCGGGGCTCGTCGCGGCCCGCTTCGATCCGGGCGGCGAGCGCTACCAGCTCACCGAGTCCCACGCGTGGATCGCCGACTTCGGGGTCCGCTACGAGCTGGGCGTCGACGGCATCGGCGTCGCACTGATCGGGCTGACCGCCCTGCTGGTGCCGTTCGTCATCGCCGCCGGCTGGAAGGACGCGGACCCGCTGGAGACCCGGTCGCCGCGGTGGCGGCCCACGCAGGGCTTCTTCGCCCTGATCCTGCTGGTCGAGGCGATGGTGATCATCTCGTTCGAGGCCACCGACGTCTTCCTCTTCTACATCTTCTTCGAAGCCATGCTCATCCCGATGTACTTCCTCATCGGCGGCTTCGGGGACCGGGCGCACGCCGGGACCGACGAGAACGCCGCCGCGCAGCGCTCGTACGCGGCGGTCAAGTTCCTCCTCTACAACCTGGCCGGCGGCCTGATCATGCTGGCCGCGGTGATCGGCCTGTACGTGGTCGCGGGGAACTTCTCCCTCCAGGAGATCACCGCCGCCCGCGCCGCGGGCACCCTGGACATGGCGACCAACACCGAGCGGCTGCTGTTCCTCGGCTTCTTCTTCGCCTTCGCGGTCAAGGCGCCGCTGTGGCCGCTGCACACCTGGCTGCCGAACGCGATGGGCGAGGCCACCGCGCCGGTCGCCGTGCTGATCACCGCGGTCGTCGACAAGGTCGGCACCTTCGCGATGCTCCGCTTCTGCCTCGGCCTGTTCCCCGAGGCGAGCAAGTGGGCCACTCCGGTGGTCCTCGTCCTGGCGCTGGTCAGCATCGTCTACGGCGCGCTCCTCGCGGTCGGGCAGCGGGACATCAAGCGGCTGATCGCGTACGCGTCGATCTCGCACTTCGGCTTCATCATCCTGGGCATCTTCGCGATGACGTCCCAGGGGCAGTCGGGCGCGACGCTGTACATGGTCAACCACGGGCTGTCGACGGCGGCGCTGATGCTGGTCGCCGGGTTCCTGATCTCCCGGCGCGGCTCGCGGCTCATCGCCGACTACGGCGGGGTGCAGAAGGTGGCGCCGGTGCTGGCCGGCACCTTCCTGATCGGCGGCCTGGCGACGCTGTCACTGCCCGGACTCGCGCCGTTCGTCAGCGAGTTCCTCGTCCTGGTCGGCACGTTCTCCCGGTACCCGGTCGCCGGCATCGTCGCCACCTTCGGCATCGTCCTCGCCGCGCTGTACACGCTGGTCCTGTACCAGCGGACGATGACCGGGCCGGTGAAGGAGGAGGTCCGGCGGATGCCGGACCTGCGGCCGCGCGAACTCCTCGTGGTGGCCCCGCTGATCGCCCTGCTGATCGGGCTGGGCGTGTACCCGAAGCCGCTGACCGAGATCGTCAACCCGGCGGTCGAGCACACCATGTCCGACGTGAAGCAGAAGGACCCGAAGCCCGAGGTGGCGGTCGGGGCCGAGAACGGGGAGGCGGGCCAGTGAGCACCGCAACTGCTGCCCACGGCCTGTGGGCGCTCGCCGCGCAGGCGCCGGTGGACCGGATCCCGGCCCCGCACATCGAGTACGCGCAGCTGTCGCCCACGCTGATCGTGGTGGGCGCGGCGATCCTCGGCATCCTCGTCGAGGCGTTCGTGCCGCGCCGCGGCCGCTACCCGGTCCAGGTGTTCCTCGCCGTCGCCGCGCTCGCCTCCGCGTTCGCGGCGGTCGTCGGGCTCGCCGTCAGCGGTCACGCGGGGGAGAAGGCGCAGATCGCGGCGATGGGGGCCGTCGCCGTCGACGGCCCGGCCCTCTTCCTCCAGGGGACGATCCTGCTGGCGTCGCTCGTCGCGGTGTTCACGTTCGCCGAGCGGCGCCTGGACCCGGCCGCGCACGGCAACCGGGTCGACTCCTTCGCCGCGCAGGCGGCGTCCGTACCGGGAAGCGACAGCGAGAAGGCCGCCGTGAAGGCGGGCTTCACCACCACCGAGGTGTTCCCGCTGGCGATGTTCGCCGTCGCCGGCATGCTGATCTTCCCGGCGGCCAACGACCTGCTGACGCTGTTCGTGGCCCTGGAGGTCTTCTCGCTGCCGCTGTACCTGCTCTGCGCCGTGGCCCGCCGCCACCGGCTGATGTCGCAGGAGGCCGCGGTGAAGTACTTCCTGCTGGGCGCCTTCTCGTCGGCGTTCCTCCTCTTCGGCATCGCCCTGCTCTACGGCTACGCGGGCTCCGTCTCGTACGCGGCCATCGCCGACGTGGTCGACGGCACCGTGGCCCACATGGACCCGGCGCTCGCCGACACCATGGGCAACGACGCGCTGCTGCTGATCGGCGGGGCGCTGGTGCTGACGGGGCTGCTGTTCAAGGTGGGCGCGGTGCCCTTCCACATGTGGACCCCGGACGTCTACCAGGGCGCCCCGACGCCGGTGACCGGCTTCATGGCCGCGGCGACGAAGGTGGCCGCGTTCGGTGCGCTGCTGCGCCTGCTGTACGTGGTGCTGCCGGGTCTGCGGTGGGACTGGCGGCCGGTGATGTGGGGCGTGGCGATCGTGACGATGCTGGCCGGCGCGGTGATCGCGGTGACACAGACCGACGTCAAGCGGCTGCTGGCGTACTCGTCGATCGCGCACGCCGGGTTCATCCTGGCCGGTGTCATCGCGACGTCGGCGGAGGGCGTCCAGTCGGTGCTCTTCTACCTGGGCGCGTACGCGTTCGTCACGATCGGCGCGTTCGCGGTGGTCACGCTGGTCCGCGACGCGGGCGGCGAGGCGACCCACCTGTCGAAGTGGGCCGGGCTGGGGCGGCGTTCGCCGCTGACGGCGGCGGTGTTCGCGGTGTTCCTGCTGGCCTTCGCGGGCATCCCGCTGACCTCCGGGTTCTCCGGGAAGTTCGCGGTGTTCAAGGCGGCGGCGGAGGGCGGCGCGGGAGCGCTGGTCGTGGTCGGCGTCATCTCGTCCGCGATCGCCGCGTTCTTCTACATCCGGGTGATCGTCCTGATGTTCTTCAGCGAGCCGAAGGCGGACGGGCCGACCGTGGCCGTGCCGTCGCCGCTGACCATGACGACGATCGCGGTCGGCGTGGCGGTCACGCTGGTGCTGGGCCTGGCGCCGCAGTACTTCCTGGACCTGGCGGGGCAGGCGAGCACGTTCGTGCGCTGACCCGTCGGGTGGACGCGCCGGGGCCCGGCTCCCTTCGGGGAGCCGGGCCCCGGTGTGTTTCAGCTCCAGTGGTCCGAGGTGATGTCGGTGAGGTCGGTGTCGACGGGGAAGGGGACGGACAACCTGAGGCGGTCGTGGAAGATGCCGGTACTGGTGTAGGCGCCGGTGGCCGGCTCGCGTTCGAAGACGTACACCACGGCGCGGCCGTCCTGGTTCTCGACCCGCCAGAAGTGCCGGATACCAGCGCGGGCGTATTTGACCGGTTTCGTCTCGCGGTCGCGGGTGACGCCGCCGGGGGAGACCACCTCGACGGCGAGCAGGACCGACTCGGCAGGGAGGCGGGTCTGGTCAAGGTCCTCCACCTCGTCCCCGGGCACCACGATCACGTCCGGTTCGGGGCGGTTCCAGCGGTCGATGTCGATGGTGAACTCGCGGAGGACGTCGAAGCCGTCCGGGGCCGCGGCGCTCAGCTGCTGTTGGAGGAAGTCCACTGCGAACACGTGGAAGAGGTTTTGCCGGGTCGCGAAGACCAGGCTGCCGTCGATCAGCTCCGTGTGCGGAGGCAGGTTCGGAAGCGTGTCGAGGTCGTCCGCGCACCAGCCGCCGTCAGGAGGGCGCGGCCAGGGGTATTCCGGGTCCGTCGGTGCTTCCACGGGCGGAGTCTCGAGCCCGGGGGCGGACCGCTGCCGGGAAAACCGCGGGTGTCCACCCGCACGGGTGGCCGGGGTCCCTGCGTGTTGACCGTGCCGCGGTCATCGGCGGAGGGCATATGTGCCTGCCGTCCGGCGGGGCAGGACGCCGCCCCGCCGGACGGGGACGTCAGCGGGAGGCGGTGATGCGGCCCGTGACCTCGCCCAGGCCGACGCGGGTGCCCCCCGGGCCCGGGGCCCAGGCCGTGAGGGTGACCGTGTCGCCGTCCTCCAGGAACGTCCGCTTGCCGTCGGCGAGCTCGATGGCGTCGCGGCCGTTCCACGTCAGCTCCAGCAGGGAGCCCCGCTGGCCGACCTCGGGGCCGCTGACGGTGCCGGAGCCGTACACGTCGCCGGTGCGCAGGGAGGCGCCGTTCACCGTCATGTGGGCCAGCTGCTGCGCGGCGGTCCAGTACATCGTCGCGAACGGCGGGTGCGCGACCTCCTGCCCGTTGAGGGAGACGGTGATGTGCAGGTCGAAGCCGCCGGGCCGGTCGGCGTCGGCGTCGTCGAGGTAGGGCAGCAGCGGGAAGTCGCGGGCCGGCGGCGCGGTGCGGGCCGCGTCCAGGGCCTCCAGCGGGGTCACCCACGCCGAGACGGAGGTGGCGAAGGACTTGCCGAGGAAGGGGCCCAGCGGGACGTACTCCCAGGCCTGGATGTCCCGCGCGGACCAGTCGTTGAGGAGGAAGAGGCCGAAGACGTGGTCCTCGAAGTCGCCCAGCGCGACGGGGCTGCCCGGCTCGGAGGGGGTGCCGACCAGGAAGCCGACCTCGGCCTCGATGTCGAGCTTGACGGACGGGCCGAAGACCGGCGCCGGGTCGGAGGGGGCCTTGCGCTGCCCGGAGGGGCGGACGACGTCCGTGCCGGAGACGACGATGGTGCCGGAGCGGCCGTGGTAGCCGATCGGCAGGTGCTTCCAGTTGGGGGTCAGCGGCTCGCCGTCGGGGCGGAACATGCGGCCCACGTTGGTGGCGTGGTGCTCGCTGGCGTAGAAGTCGACGTAGTCGGCGACCTCGTAGGGCAGGTGCAGGGTGACCGCGTCCAGCGGCAGCAGGTGCGGCTCCACGGCCTCCCGGTGGCCGGGGTCGGTCACCCAGGCCGTCAGGGCGCGGCGCACGTCGCGCCAGGCGGTGCGGCCGGCGGCCAGCAGCGGGTTCAGCGAGGGGTGGCCGAGCAGGCCGGCGTACGGGGAGCCGAGCGCCTCGGCGGCGGCCCCGGCGTCGAGCACGTGCCCGCCGATGCGCACGCCGATCCGGCGGCGGCTGTCGCCGCCGGTGGAGAAGACGCCGTACGGGAGGTTGTGCGGCCCGAACGGGTCGCCCTCGGGGACATCGAGGGGGCTCTGCTGGGGCATGGGGTACTGCCTCGCTTTCGATGCGGCCCGGGGGGTGTCCCGGGGGCTTGTTGACACGTTACGTGGCTGGTGGGGCCTGCGGGAGGCCGGATTCGGGCGCTATTTGTAGGACTTGTCCAATGGGGTCCGTATCCTTGCGCCGTGACTTCCGCCCCGCTTTCGGCCCTCCCCTTCTCTCTGATCGCCACTGATCTGGACGGGACCCTGCTGCGCGCCGGAGACACCGTCTCCGCCCGCTCGTACACGGCGCTCGCGACGGCGCGCGCTGCGGGCGCACAGCACATCATCGTCACGGGGCGCCCCGTACCGCAGGTCCGCCATGTTCTTGACAGGTTGGGATATACGGGGCTCGCGGTGTGCGGGCAGGGCGCGCAGTTGTACGACACGGCGCGCGGCGCCCTGCTGCACTCCGTCGAGATGGACCGGGAGCTGGCGGAGGTGGCGCTCGGCAAGATCGAGGCCGAGATCGGCGAGGTGTACGCGGCCGTCGACCAGGAGGGGGTCGACGCGGCGATGCTGATAGGGCCCGGCTACCGGATGCCGCACCCGCACCTGCCGACGGTCCGGGTGGGGCGGCGCGCGGACCTCTGGGCGGCGCCGATCACGAAGGTGCTCCTGCAGCACCCGGAGCTCGACGACGACGAGCTGACCCGGCTCGCCCGCGGGGTCGTCGGGCACATGGTCAACGTGACGATGGCGGGGGAGCACACGGTCGAGCTCCAGCCGCCGGGGGTGAGCAAGGCGAGCGGGCTGGCGCTGGCGGCCGAGCTCCTGGGCGTCGGGGGGCCGGGCACGATCGCCTTCGGGGACATGCCGAACGACGTCCCCATGTTCGAGTGGGCCGGGTACGGGGTGGCCATGGCCGACGCCCACCGCGAACTCCTCGCCGTCGCCGACGAGGTGACGCTGTCGAACGAGGACGACGGCATCGCGGTGGTGCTGGAGCGCCTCTACGGCTGATCCCTCCGGCGGGCGGCGCGCGGTGGAAGAAGGGCGGCGCGCGGCGCGCGCCGGGCGCCGCCGGGCGCGCGGCCTCAGCCCGCCGTGCGCGGGTGGCTCCGGCGCCAGGTGCGGTGGAAGACGGCCTCCCCGCCCTCCCGGCACAGCAGCTCGTCCTCCGTGTGGAAGGCGTCCGCGTCGCAGGAGGTCTCCGAGCGGGCCTCCACCACGGTGTCCCAGCCGAGGTCGGGCCGGTGCAGCCGGATCCGCCACGTGCAGCGGACGCGGGCCGACAGGGCGTCGCCGTCGCGGATCCCGTACTCCTCGTCCGCGTCCTCGGCGTACTCCAGCCCGTCCGGGTGGATCCTGCGCCACTCCGGCCGGGGCGCCGCCTGAAGCCGCCACGTCCCCGCCGCGACGTCCCGGACGACCCGCCGCGGCGGGCGCGGCGGGTCCAGGGTCTCCGGGACGACGGCCCCGAGCGGCGGCGCCTGCTCGGGCGGCGCGAAGCCGACTCCGGCGTCGGCCGGCGGCGCCGGGCCGCGGACGGGCAGGACCAGCGCGCTGCCTGCCGGGTCCAGCGTCCAGCCCGCCTCCGAACCGGCCCGCGGCCACAGCCACGGCCAGTACGCGGAGGAGAGGGCGAGCCGGATGCGGTGCCCGGGCGGGAACGCGTACGCGGCGGCGCCCAGGTCGAAGACGACGTCCTCGTACGCGCCGGCAGGCCACGGCACCGCCTTCTCCGGGCCGAGCCGCGCGGACAGGTTCAGCGCGCCGCGCGTGACCAGAGTCGAGGAGCCGTCCGGGGCGACGTCGCACAGCCGGGCCGCCACCTGCCCGTGCGGGACGTCCATCCGCAGCCGCAGCGTCACCCGCGGCCGGCCCAGCACCTCCACCGGCTCACCGGCCGCGACGGGGAACTCGAAGCACGCGGACTTCGCGTCCTCCTCCCGCTGGTCGGGCGGCAGGTCGGCGTCGTCGCCGCGCGGGACGAACCGGCCCGCGTCCAGCCCGGTGTGCTGCGGCGAGGCCACCTCCACCGGCTCGCCCCGCAGCGCGTACGTGACCGGCGCGACGCCCGGCGGCGGCCAGGCGGACTCGCCCGCCCACCTCCCCGGCAGCTCCCCGTACGCGGTGGCCGGCGGGCGGGCGGCGCAGATCCAGGCCCGCAGCAGCGGCTCGTCCATCACCCCGTTGGCCGCACCCCGCAGCCAGTGGTCCCACCAGCGCAGGGTCTCCTGAAGGAAGCCGATCGCCGGACCCGGCGGCAGCCCGCGGTCGGGGTAGGCGTGCGGCCAGGGGCCGAGCAGCCCGCGGACCCGGCCGGCCGGCAGTCGGGACACCAGCCGCAGCACGGTGTCCCGGTACGGGTCGTGCAGGCCGCCCACGGCGAGGACGCCCGCCCGGACGGCTGCGGGGTCCTCGCAGAGGCCGCCGTGCGCCCAGTGGGCGTCCCGGGTCTGGTGGGCCAGCCAGGTGCGGGAGGGCGGTTCGAGCGCGTCCAGCCGCGTCAGCCACTGCTCGCGCCAGTCACCGCCGGCGTACCGGGGGTCCGGGGGCCGGGCGGCCAGGGCGAGCAGCGCCGCCGACCCGGCGTGGCCGTCCGCGGCGACCACCGAGCCGCCCAGGTAGGGCGCGGCGCCGCCGAAGCCGTCGTCCGCCGCGCACACCGCGACCACCGCGCGCAGCGCGTCGGGCGCCAGGGAGGCGATCCGCAGGGCCAGCGCGCCGGCCCAGGACATGCCGAACATCCCCACCGCCCCCGTGCACCACGGCTGCGCCGCCAGCCACCGCACCACCGCGACCCCGTCGGCGGCCTCCGGGCCGTCGCCGCCCCGGGCGTACGGCGCGTACGGGCCGCCGGGCACGCCGCCGCTGCAGCCGTGGCCGCGGACGTCCACCCGGACCGAGGCGTAGCCGTGGCCCGCGTACCACGGGTGGCGGCGGGCGTCGCGGGGAGCGGTGCGGTCGGTCAGCCGGTGCGGCGCGTACTCCAGCAGGGCGGGCACCGGCTCCGGGGTCACCGGGCGCCAGATCCGGGCGTACAGGGGGATCCCGTCGGGCATCGGGATCCGGACATCTTCGCGCGCCGTCCCGTACGGGAAGTCGGTGCGGACGCTCATACGGGGGCCTCCTGCGGACTCGCGGCCGCCGCGGGGCCGCGGTGCGGTCGGCGAGCCGTCCGCCGGCGGTGCGGGCGCGCGGGACCATGGGGGCGGAGGCCGGGGTGTCCGGCTCCCGCGGGCGCCGGCTCCGCGGGCTCCCCGGGCTCCGCCGTGTCGATCGCGGGTCTGGGCAAGGCGTGCGCTCCGGTTTCTTTCGGCTTTTTCCGAACATACCGGTATGGATCGGGCAGCGCGGGGGTGGCGGCGCGACGGGTGCTCTCCGTGATCGAAATCAGACCGGATACGCTGGCTTGAGTGATGGCAGCGACACATCGACAATCCAGGTGATCGTCAGCGTGATCGTCAGCAGACAGGAGTACCCCTCGTGACCGTCGTCGGGCCGTTCGGACTGAGCGTGCGGGACCAGGCTCTCGAAGCCGATGTCCAGGCCGGACTGGCCGCCGTCGAGGCGGGTCTGCTGGAGGCCACCAAGAGTGAAGTCCCCTTCATCACCGAGGCCGCGCAGCACCTGGTCAAGGCCGGCGGCAAGCGGTTCCGGCCGCTGCTGGTGATGCTCGCCGCCCAGTTCGGCGACCCGTACGCGCCCGGGGTCGTCCCCTCCGCGGTGGTCGTCGAGCTCACCCACCTGGCCACGCTCTACCACGACGACGTCATGGACGAGGCGGACGTGCGCCGCGGCGTGCCCAGCGCCAACGCCCGCTGGGGCAACTCGGTCGCCGTCCTCACGGGTGACTTCCTCTTCGCCCGTGCCTCGCACATCCTCGCCGACCTCGGCCCCGAGGCGGTGCGCATCCAGGCCGAGGCCTTCGAGCGCCTCGTGACCGGCCAGATCCTGGAGACGGCCGGCCCGCGCGACGGCCGCGACCCGGTCGCCCACTACCTCGACGTCATCGCCGGCAAGACCGGCTCGCTGATCGCCGTCTCCGGCCGGTTCGGCGCCCTGATGTCCGGCGCCGACGACTCCGTCGTCGACATCCTGACCCAGTACGGCGAGCGCCTCGGCACCGCCTTCCAGCTCGCCGACGACGTCCTCGACATCGCCTCCGACTCGCACGAGTCCGGCAAGACCCCGGGGACCGACCTGCGCGAGGGCATCCCGACGCTGCCCGTCCTGCTGCTGCGGGAGCGGGCCGAGCAGGGCGGCGACCCCGCCGACCTGGACCTCGTACGCCTCCTCGACGGCGACCTCGCCGACGACGCCCGCCACGCCGAGGTCCTCGCCCGGCTGCGGGTCCACCCCGCGCTGGAGCAGGCCCGCCGCGACACCGTCCGCTACGCGCAGGAGGCCCGGGCCACGCTCGCCCCCCTGCCGGAGTGCTTCGCGAAGTCGGCCCTGGAGGAACTCTGCGACGCGGTGGTCCACCGCGCGGGCTAGCTCCGCGGCAGCGCCTACCGTGGATCACACGGGTACGCGCCCGGGTGGAGGGAGCCTCATGAGGCCCGACGTCGTTGTCCGCATCCCCGAGGAAGCCCGTGACCGGCTCGCCGCAGCGGCGGCAGGGGAGGGCATGTCGCTGCGCGCCTACCTGGTCCGGCTCGCGGCAACCCTGCCCGTCCCGCAGGAAGGAGCCGTGCGGGCCGAATCGGCCGACGTCGCGTCGGGGGTGAAAGCTGCTACAGGTTTCCTAGTCATTCGTAATCACCTCTAGTCGAATATCTTGCGTACGTTGGTTCTGTGAAGCTTTCGGAGTGGGCCCGACAGCAGGGCGTGAGCTACCAGACCGCGTGGCGGTGGGTGAAGGACGGGAAGATGCCCGTCCCGGTCCGCCAGGCGCCGTCTGGGACGTGGCTGGTCGATGAGCCCGCTCCGGCCGCCGTCATGGAGGCGGGGCTGGTTGTCGCGTACTGCCGTGTCTCGTCTGCTGACCAGAGGGCCGATCTTGAGCGGCAGGTGGCCCGGGTCGTGGCGGGCGCGAACGGGCTGGGCCTGGCCGTGGCCGAGGTCGTCACCGAGGTTGGCTCGGGTCTGAACGGCCGGCGCCGCAAGCTGCACCGGGTGCTGTCCGACCCGCAGGCCGCGGTGATCGTGGTCGAGCACCGCGACAGGCTGGCCCGGTTCGGCGTCGAGCACCTCGAAGCGGTCCTGTCGGCGTCCGGGCGGCGCCTGGTCGTCCTCGACCCCACAGAGACCGCCGATGACCTCGTACGGGACATCACCGAGGTGCTCACCTCAATGTGCGCGCGCCTGTACGGGCGGCGGGCCGCGAAGAACCGGGCCGCACGCGCGGTGGCCGTGGCGACCGGCGAGGACGCCGAGTGAAGAAGTTCCGCCCGCAGCCGGGTTTCCAGGTGCAGGCGTTCCGGTTCGCCCTGGACCCGAACGCCTCCCAGGAGACAGCGCTGCGCTCGCACTGCGGTGCCCCGCGAGCCGCGTACAACTGGGCAGTCGGCTGGGTGACCGCCTCCTGGTGGCAGCGCAAGGCGGAGGAGACCTACGGGATCGCCGAGGCCGGGCTGACCGAGTGGCGGCCATGGTCGCTTCCGTCGCTGCGGAAGGCGTTCAACGAGGCCAAGCACACCGACTCCCGGTTCGCCGGGTGGTGGGAGGAGAACTCCAAGGAGGCATACTCCACCGGTCTCGCGAACGCCGCCGCCGCTTTCGACAACTACGCGAAGTCCAAGCAGGGCAAGCGGCGCGGCAGGCGGATGGGTTCGCCTCGGTTCAAGTCGAAGCGGAAGGCGCGTCTGGCCTGCCGGTTCACCACCGGCACCATTCGCGTGGACACCGGCGGCCGGCACGTCACGCTGCCCCGCCTCGGCATGATCCGCACCCACGAACCCACGGTGAAGCTCCTCGGCCGCGTCCAGGCCGGCACGGCCCGGATCCTGTCCGCGACCGTCCGGCACGAACGCGGACGCTGGTTCGTCTCCTTCCAGGCCGAGGTGAGGCGCGACCTGGTCCGCGTCGCCCGGCCGGATGTCGCGGTCGGCATCGACCTCGGCGTGAAGACTCTCGCGGTCATGGCCGACAGCACCGGCGAGATCCGCACCGTCACCAACCCGAAGCACTACGACGCCGCGCTCAAGCGGCTGCGCCGCGCCTCCCGGACCATGTCCCGGCGCCGCGGCCCCGACCGCAGGACCGGACAGAAGCCGTCCCGCCGCTGGGAGAAGGCCAACGCCCAGCGGAACAACGTGCACCACCGGGTGGCGAACCTCCGCGAGGACGCCCTCCACAAGCTCACCACCGCCGTGACCGCCGAGTACGGCACCGTCGTGGTCGAAGACCTCAACGTCGCCGGCATGCTCCGCAACCGGCGCCTGGCCCGCCGGATCGCCGACGCCGGATTCGGCGAGATCCGCCGCCGGCTCGCCTACAAGACCCGCCAGCGCCACGCCACCCGCCTCGTGGCAGCCGACCGCTGGTACCCCTCCTCCAAGACCTGTTCCGGGTGCGGCGCGGTGAAAGCCAAGCTGCCGCTGCACATCCGGACGTACGAATGCGACGCCTGCAACCTGGTCATCGACCGGGACGACAACGCCGCGCTCAACCTCGCCGCCCTCGCGGTGGCCTGCACCACTGGTACCGGAGTGGCCGGAGACCAGGACACCGCCCCGGCGGCGTCGAATCCTCGTGGAGCCGACCGTAAGACCCGCGCTACCCGCCCCCGCCGCAAGGCGGAGGCGGGGCGGGCAGGTGGCGCAACCCTGCCGCACCAGCAGCAGACGGAAACGAGAGACCGTACTCAAGCCGAAGCCCTCACGCTTTGGTGATGTGACGGACCTTCCGGGCCGGAATGCCCGGAATGCTGAGACCTGACTACGGCTCCGCAACGGAATGGAGCGGCTGCGCGCCACCGCCCCCCGCCGAGGAGGAACTCGACAGCGAGATGGACCGCCGCCTGGCCCGTGCGGCCGCCCGATGAGTGGCGCCGGGCACATCGCCCCGGACGACACTTCGCGTTTTGCCTGCTCGATCTGACGCCCTGACAGGGAGCGGGCCCCCGGGCCGTCGTGCGGTCCGGAGGTCCGACGGGGCGTCAGCTGCAGGGCGGGATCGCGGAGTCGGCCTGGGCGTGGCGGGCGGGGATCCAGCCGCGGCCGTCGGCCAGGCGGTACCAGACCGGGTTGCCCTCGACGTCCTCGCCGTTCGTCTGGCAGATCACCGACGTGTGGGCGTGCGCCTTGAGCGTGCCGGTGGGCTCCTGGTCGCTGCCCGGGCCGCTGTGGATCTTCACCGGCTTCTTGGACGCGATCTTCACCTTGTGCCGCTCGACGTGCGAGCAGTCGTCCTTGCAGGGGCAGGCCACGAGGGTGACCCGGTTGCTCGTCGTGGTCACCGTCGTGCCGTCGGGGCCCCGGCCGGTGGCGGTCGCCGTGTTCTTGATGCGGCCGGCCTTCACGTCGGCCTCGGTCGTCGTGTAGGTGGCGGTGCAGGTCATGGACGCCGCCGGCGCCAGGGTGGTGGCGGGGCAGGTGACCGGCGGGGTCCCGGGACCGTTGTCCGTGAGGTGGATGCCGCTCACCGGCACGGTGCCCGTGTTCGTCACCTCGAAGGTGTAGTGCAGGACCTCGCCGGCCTTGGTGAAGGCGCTCTCCTCGACGTCCTTGCGGATCCGCAGCCTCGGCTCGGCGGACGTGACGGGCACGGTGACCGTGCACCTGCCTGCCGCGGTGCAGGTGCCGCCTTGGGAGGTGGGGGTGACGGTGTTGCGGAGGCGGTGGTCGCCGGCGGCGGGCGAGTCGACCCGGACCTGGTAGGTCACCGTGGCCGTGGCCCGGGCGGCCAGCAGTCCGCTCCAGGTCAGCGTACGGCCGTTCAGCTCGGCCGTTCCCGTCGACGCGTTCACCGAGCCCGCGACCACGGCGCCGTCGTCGAGGATGCCGGACAGGTCGTCGCTGAAGGCGGCGTTGGCCAGGACCTCGCCGGTGTTGGCCACCGTGACGGTGTAGGAGACGGTGTCGCCGGGGTCCACCGGCCCGGCGGTCGACGCGGCCTTCTCCACCGTGTACGCGGGCTCGGGGCACTGCCCGGCGTCCTGGAGCGCGGTGGCCCCGAAGAAGGGATTGCCGGTCGCCTCGACGACGGTGACCGGCAGCGGCTCCGTCGACTCAGCCGTCGGCAGCCCGGTGAGCCGGTAGATGTCCCCCGCCGAGCCGAACGCGTACACGCTGCCGCCGGACAGTGCGCCCCCGAACATCTGGGGGATCGTCCCGATCTGGGTCACGGTGTTGTCCGGGTGGATGCGGAACACCGCGGACGGGGCACTCGGCCGGCCCGCGGGTGAGGCGAAGGCCAGGACGTCGCCGTCGGCCAGGGTCAGGAAGTCGCCCGCGGAGACGAATCCGGCGGGGAACGCGTACGGCGCCGCGGTGCTCGCGCCGGTGGCCGGGTCGATGAGGAAGATCTGGTGGGTCCCGAAGGAGCCGGCGATCAGCATGCCGTCCGCCCGCGCCGTCAGGCCGTTGACGGCGGACGAGCCCTGCGCGCTCAGGTCCGCGATCGGACCGGTGACCGGCACGCTCGCGGTCTCCGCCCCGGTCACCGGGTCGAGGGTGTACAGCGTCGTGGACCCCGCTCCGGGGAAGTCGACCCCGTACAGCCTCGTGCCGTCCGCGCCGAAGGCGATGTCGCCGTAGTCGCGGACCGCCGCGGTGGAGGAGAGGACGTTGCCCTCCGTGTCGTACTGGATGAGCCGGCGGGCGGTGCCGCCGGTGTTCGCCCACAGCGGGCCGGGGGGACAGTCCGCGAGCGCCGTCCGGGCGCCGGCGGCCGAGGCGCCCGCCACCGCATGCCGGGCCGGGGTCGGCCGGGCTGCGGCGGCCTGAGCGCCCAGCAGCGCTCCGGTGCCCGTCAACCCCAGGACCAGAGCGACGGCCGAGGCCGTCAGCCGGTGCCGCGTGGCACCTCGTGGGAGCAGGGTCATCAGTCCTCCACTTCTCGCTGCGGCGCCGCGCCGGCGCCGCGCCCGGCCCGCCGTCCGCCGGTGGGCCGGTGGCGATTTACTCACGCCGTAAGCCGCGAAGAAGACATATGACACATAAAAGGATCATCAGCACCCGCGTGGAGTACCGGGCCCCCCGCCCCCTACGGGTGGGGGAGGGGAAGCCCGCGCCGTGTCATCCCCTGGGCGTACGCGTAGTTGAGTCCGAGGGGTGACGCCCCGGACCCCGCCCGTTTGGTCCTATGGAGACACCCCACCGGCAGCGACGAAGAGCCCCCGTAGACGAAGAGGCAGGGCAGACATGGCAACGAACGACAAGACCCGCAAGGCCGCCCGGTACGCCGTACCGGTCGCGGTGGCGGGTGTGGCCGCCGCGACCGTGGCGATGGTCCCGGCCTTCGCGAACGCCGGCAGCCCCGAGCTGCCGAAGGTGACGGCCCAGCAGCTGATCGAGAAGATCGCCGCGTCGGATGTGCAGCAGTTCTCCGGCAGCGCGAAGATCACCACGGACCTGGGGCTGCCGTCCTTCGCGAGCGGCCTGCTCGGCGGCGGCGGGGGCGTCGCGGGCGGCTCGGCCGACCCGCAGGAGAAGCTCGCGCAGCTGGCGAACGGCACGCACACGCTGCGCGTCGCGGCCGACGGCCCCGACCGCCAGAAGCTGACGTTCGTCGACGGCAAGGACGAGTACAGCCTGATCCACAACGGCGCCGAGGTCTGGGCCTACGACAGCAAGGCCAACGAGGTCTGGCACGAGAAGGACGCCGGGGCGGGCGGGGCGGCCGGCCGGGACCGCCACAAGACGGCCGACCGGGCCGGTGCCTCCCCGCAGCAGGTGGCCAAGGAGGTGCTGGAGGCCGCCGGCCCGACCACCGAGGTCAGCGTCGGCGAGACCGCCCAGGTCGCCGGTCGCGACGCGTACCAGCTGGTCCTCAAGCCCAAGCACGGCGGCTCGACCCTCTCCTCCGCCAAGATCGCGGTCGACGCGCAGAACGGCGTGCCGCTGCGCGTCCAGGTGCTCTCGGCCGAGGGCGGCAAGCCGATCCTGGACGCCGGCTTCACGAAGGTCGACTTCGCCAAGCCCGCCGCGGACACCTTCGCCTTCACCGCGCCCAAGGGCGCCAAGGTCACCGAGGGCACGCCCGGCGGCCGCGGCCCGGGCGGTGAGAAGGAGTTCAAGGGCCTGGAGTCCTTCCCCGGCCTGGAGGCCGTCACCGGCGGCGCCGGTGCCGAAGGCCCCTCGAAGGTCATAGGCGAGGGCTGGTCGGCGATCGCCCGGATCGACACCGGCGCGGGCCGCGGCCTGAAGGACATCGAGAACGACAAGAACGCGCCGAAGGAGGCCAAGCAGTTCCTGGACTCCCTGGGCGACAAGGTCAAGGGCTCCTTCGGTGAGGGCCGCGTCTTCTCCACCCGCGTGGTCAACGCCCTGATCACCGACGACGGCCGCGTCTACGCCGGTGCCGTCACCAAGGACGCCCTGCTGAAGGCGGCGAACGCCGACAGGTAGCCGGCAGCGGCGGCCGTACGGGCCGCGCGGCGCGCACCGGGGGTGGGCGGGGCCTGTGTCCCCGCCCACCCCTGGCCCGTTCCGGTCCCGCGTACAGCGGGGCCGCTGTACCGTGTCAGGCATGTCGAGACACGTCACCATCCGCCTGGACGAGGAGTTCCACGACCGCCTGAAGGCGCGAGCGGCGGCCATGGGGACGACGGTCACCGCGCTGATCACCGAGGTCACGGAGCGGGAACTCGACGAGGACCGGAGCAACTTCCTCTCCGGAATAGAGGAGTTCGCCGTCCACTGGGGCTACTTCCAGGAGCGGTTCGGCAATTGAAGATCACCATGGAGTGGGCCTGGACCGCTCTGGCCCACCATCTGCCGTCGGATCCCGCCGTGTGGGATCCCTCAGGGGTGGCCGCAGCCGTCGCCCGCCACCAGAACGACCTCGTCCTGGTGCCCGAACAGCCCGCCCCGGACACCGCGTGGCGGGCCGCTGCGTTCCTGCACACCCTCGCGGTGTGCCCGGCGCTCGAATCGCCGATGAACGAGTTCTACGCGGCCGCCGCCACCCGCTCCTACCTGCGCGTCGCCGGGGCCAAGCAGCTGCCCTCGCCCGAGGAGCTCGGCGACCTCGTGGAGGCGGCGAAGCTGGGCCGGGCCGACGTCGGTGCCGTGGCCGAGGAGCTGCGCGCCCTCATCCGGGAGCCGCTCGACGCCTCCCCGGGGCCGCGCGGCGGGGAGGCGTAGAGCGGGGGGACTGCGTCAGAAGGTGATCTTCCAGCTGTTGACGTAGCCGACGTCCTGGGCGGCGGCGTCCTTGACCCGGAGGTTCCACACGCCGTTGGCCGTCTCGGAGGAGGCGTTGACCGTGTAGGACCCGACGAGGTTGTCGGCGCTGCCGCCGCTGCGGTTGTGCAGGTTGTAGACGCTGCCGTCCGGGGCGACCAGGTCGACGACGAGGTCGCCGCGGTAGGTGTGGACGATGTTGACGTCCACCTTGGTGGTGGCCGGCGCGTTGCCCGCGACCCCCGACACCGTGATCGGCGAGTTCGCCGCGGAGCCCGGGTAGTCGGGGATGTTCACGTCGGCGGTGTTCTCGAACGACGGGCCCGGCGGGACCGGGGTGGAGGCGCCCAGGTGCCAGATCGCGTAGGCGATGGCGTCGCTGTTGCGGTCCAGGGCGGTGTCGTTGATGGCCGAGGTGGTGTCGCAGGAGGAGTGGTAGCAGCGGTCGAAGGCCTGGCCGGCCGTGCCGCCCCACTTCTGGGCCTGCGCCGAGGTCTTGGTGCGGCTGGCGCCGGTGAACAGGCCGCCGACCGGGATGCCGACGTTCTTGAAGGAGGCGTGGTCGGAGCGCCCGTCGCCCTCGGTCTCGATCTCCGTCGGGATGCCGATGCCGGAGAAGTAGTTCTTGAAGGTCTGCTCGATCGCCGGGTCGTCGTCGTAGACGAAGTAGCCCGCGTTCGAGGAGCCGATCATGTCGAAGTTCAGGTACCCGGAGAACTTCGCGCGCTCGGCGGACGGCAGGTTGTTGACGTAGTGCTTCGACCCGACCAGGCCGAGCTCCTCCGCGCCCCACCAGCCGAACCGCAGGTGCTTGGTGGGCTGCAGCTGGGCGCGCGAGACGGCCAGGGCGGCCTCCAGGACGGCCGCGGATCCGGAGCCGTTGTCGTTGATGCCGGGCCCCGAGCTGACCGAGTCCAGGTGCGCGCCGGCCATCAGCACCGAGTCGGGGTCGCCGCCGGGCCAGTCGGCGATCAGGTTGTAGCCGGTGGTGCCGTTGTACGTGAAGGTCTGCAGCGTGGTGGTGAAGCCGGCCGCGTCCAGCTTGCCCTTCACGTAGTCGATCGAGGCCTTGTAGCCGGCCCTGCCGTGGGCGCGGTTGCCGCCGTTGTTGGTGGCGATCGTCTGGAACTGCGACAGGTGGGCCTTGACGTTGGCCAGCGGGATGTCGGGCGGCGTGGGGGCCGCGGCCGCCGCTGTCGGTGAGGCGTGGGCGGCGGGCGCGGTGGCGGCGAACAGGCCGGCGAGCGCGAGCGCGGTCGCGGCGGCAAGACGCCTGGAGACGGACAGGCTCATGTGGGGGCTCCGGGGATTCCGTTGGGGATTGAACGGAACGTGCGGGGATGGCGCGAGTGAGCAGTCGTGCGTCAGTGCGAGCCCGATGTTGAGTGAGGGTATGACCATCCGTCAAGACCGCGATCCGGTCAGGGTCGTTCGGAAAACGGACGATCCCCGTCACGCGGGTGGCGTGACGGGGATCGTGGGGGCCGTGGGGCGCGGGAGGCGCCGTCCTACGCGCGCTCGGGCGCCGGGGCGGCCGAGCGGGTGCCGCGGCGCTCGGTGACGATCAGGCCGTCGTCGCGCAGCTGCTGGAGCGCGGCGCGGACGGTCTGCCGGTTGACGCGGTACCGGGCGGCCAGGGCGCGCTCGGAGGGGAGTCTGCCTCCGGGGCCTTGGGCGGCGCCCTGGAGCTCCTGCCGCAGCGCTGCGGCGATCCGCTGGTACTTGGGCACGGCGGCCGGGCCGCCGTCCCGCGGGGACGAGGACATGGCTTCTCCTCTGACGGTCGGTCAAGGATTGCGCGGTCCCCACCAACGTAGCATTGGTCTATACCTCTTGGTGAGGCGGGAGAGGGGCCCCGCCTCCACCTTGGCCGGATCCCGCCGCCCTGCTACTTCCCTTCCGCCAGCAGCGGGTTCGGCAGCGGGATGTAGCGGGCGTCCGCGCCGTCGGCGCGGGTCCACCGCAGCAGCAGGTTGGTCTTCGCCGGCAGGGACGGCGCCGTCAGCAGCTCCGCCGCCTCGGGCAGGCCCCGTTCGGCCGCCTGCCTCCGGAACTCCTCGCGCACCGCCGGCCACACCGCCCCGGCAGCCCGGGGGTGCGCCTCCGCGAGCGCCGCCCCCACCCCGCCCAGGTGGTTGACGACCAGGCAGTAGACCAGCCGCTGCCAGGCGGCCGCGCGGTCCCCCTCCGCCGGCAGCTTCACGCCCTCCGCGTCGCGGAACAGGGCCTGGACGGGCATGCCGTGCGCGTCGAACGCGACCACGGTGTTCTGCGCGTGCGCCTCCAGCACGACGCCGTGCCGGGCGAACAGCTCCAGCGCCGGCGGCACGACATGGCGCAGATACGCCCGCCACCAGGCCTCCGGGTCGGCCGCGGCGGCCAGCGGACTGCCCTCGTACCCCTCCGCGAGGGCCGCCGCGAGCACCGGCGCCGCGCCCGGCACGAGGTGCTGCCGCAGCCCGTCGCGGACCAGCACCGCCAGCTCCTCGAAGGCGAACACGGCGGTGCGGTAGCCGCGGTCGGACAGCCAGGCCGCCGACGAGCCGGCCCGGCGCAGCGCCTCGAACCCGGCCCGGGCGGCCTCGTCCGTGCGGCGCAGCTTCACCAGGTCGTGCCGCCACAGCCGGCGGACGTCGTTGGTGATCCGCACGTCGAGGCTGAACTTCACGAACAGGTCGCCGGGCCCGCCGCCGGGCCCGCCTCCCCCGGGCACGTACAGGGTGCGGACCGAGGCGGTCGGCCACGCCGGCAGGCGGCTCTCGCCCAGCCGCAGCAGCCGCCCGTCGGCGAACGCCGCCCGCACCGCCGGCGACCCCGAGACCAACTCCAGCTGCCACGGGTGGGCGGGCAGCAGGCGGTAGCCGGCGGGCGGGCGCGGCCCGTCCAGGAGGCCGGCCAGCGCGTCGACCGCGCCGGCCGCGGCGGCCCCGCCCTCCTCGGCGGCCTGGTCCTCGCGCAGCGCGAGGAAGACGAGCGGGAACCGGCCGTGCGCCTCCGGCGCGTACGGCAGCCAGCGGGCCGCCGGCGCCCCGCCGCGGGCCTTGGGGGCCGGATGGTGGGGGTGGCCCATGACGAGGGCCTGCTCGGAGCGGACGTACGCGTCCTGCGGCGGCTCGGCGGCCCGGCGGGCGGCCAGCAGCGCGGCCACGGCGGCGCGGCTGTCGGCGATCTCGACGGGCAGCTCGTCGTTCGGAACGCCCGTGTACCGGTACAGCTCGTCGGCGGTGAGCTTCACCAGCTCGCTGTGGGTGAGGCACCGCCATCCCTCCGGCGTGCGCAGCTCGGGGCGCACGGGCCGGCGGCCGCCGCGGACCCGCAGCAGCCGCCCGGTGGCGCGCAGCCGGTGGACACCTCCGCCTTCGGGGTCGGCCGCCTCCCTGAGCAGGCAGTTGAGCAGGGGGGCTGCGGAGAGTTCGTCGGCTGCGGCGTTGAGGTCCACGGATTCCATTCGGGTCCATCCTGTGTGCCGGAGGTCCGCTGCGCGCGTCCCCGGCCGTGATCTTCAGTATCCGCGATGATGACGTGATCACCACAACGTCCCGTGAGAGGAACAGGGTGTCGCACCCCAGCATGAACCTCCCCGATTCCCCGGCCGAGGAGGCCGTCTCCGCCGAACTGGCCGAGGTGCGCCCCGACCTGGTCGCCGCGTACGGGGCGGCGCTCGGCGGCGCCCGGGCCGCCGTGCTGACCCGGCTCTGGCGGGCCCTGGCCGCCGAACCCCTGCCGTGGGTGGTGCGCCGCGAGCGGGGGCCCGGCGGCACGGCCGTGCTGCTCGCCGACGGCCGGCGCCTGGAGGGCCCGCCGGCGGACCCGTACGCCACCGCGCCGCACGTCACCGGGCTCCGCCTCGACGGGTCGGTGTTCTCGCAGGCGGGACGGCTCGTGAGGGCGCTGGGCGTGCCGCACGGCGAGGCGTTCGCCGCGGAGCTGGACGACAGCACGGCCTCGCTGGCGCTGTCCCTGGCCGACCGGCCGGAGGGGCCCGAGGAGGCACCGGCGGCCGCTTGGGAGTGGGAGCAGCGGATCGTCGACGGCCACCCGTACCACCCCAACTGCCGATCCCGTCCCGGTTTCACGGTGGCCGAGCAGCTGGCGTACGCGCCGGAGCACCGGCCGGTCGTGGAGCTCGCCGCGGTGCCCGTGCCGGCCGCGGAATGCCTGGTCACGGGCGAGTGGCCGGCGCGGCTGCGCCAGGGCGGCCGGATCCTGCTGCCCGTGCACCCGTGGCAGGCCGAGCACGTCCTGAAGCAGGCGGACCGGGTCCCGCTGCCGGGCGCCGCGGCCCACCACCCGCTGATGGCCCTGCGCACCCTGAGCCCGGTCGGCGGCGGGCCGCACGTCAAGACCGCGCTGAGCACCCGGCTCACCTCCTCCGTCCGGGACATCTCCCGCTACTCGGTGGAGACGGCCGCCGCGGTGTCGGCGTTCGCCCAGGAGCTCGCCGCCCGGCTGGACGGGCGGCTGCACTTCACCCGGACGCTCGCCGCGGTCACCGCCCACGGCCCGGACCTGGCCGCGGTGCTGCGCGAGCCCCCGGAGGCGTACGCGGACGCCGCGGCCGGCGAGCAGGTCGTGCCGGTCGCGGCACTGGCCATCGCCCCGTTCGCCCGATCGGCCCACTGGCAGGCCCGCTTCGCGCGCCTCGCGCTGCCGGTGTGCCTGCGGGTGCTGGAGCTGGGGGTGGCCCTGGAGGCGCACGGGCAGAACCTGCTCGTCGTCCTCTCCCCCGGCGGGGAGCCGCTGCGGCTGGTCTACCGGGACCTCGCCGACGTGCGGATCAGCCCGGCCCGGCTCGCCCGGCACGGCATCGCGGCGCCGCCGGTCGCGGGCCGGCTGGTGACCGACGACCCGGTCGCACTGCGCCGGAAGCTGTTCGGCTCCCTCGTCGCGGGCGCCCTCGCGGCGACCGCCGGCTCGGCGGAGGCCCTCGGCCGGGTCCTGGCCGCGGCGGCACCGGAGCTGCCCGCCACGGACGACACGGCGGCGCTGCTGGCGGACCCGCTGCCGGCGAAGGCCCTGACCCTGATGCGGCTGAGCCCGGAGGTCCCGGGCGACCGGTGGACGGCCCTGGACAACCCCCTTGGGGGGGGTGAGCGGGCAGTCCGGGCGGGCTAGTCTCCGGGGGCATGAGCGAGACCGCGTACCTGAGCTCCGTACGGGCGTCCTACGACGCCGTCGCCGTCGACTGCGCCCGGCTGCTCGGGACGGCCCTGGACGGCAGACCGCTCGACCGGGCCCTGCTCGCGGCGTTCGCCGAATCGGTACGGGCCGGGGCACCGCGGGGGGCGGCGGGCCCGGCGGTCGCGGACCTCGGCTGCGGGCCGGGCCGGATCACGGCGTACCTGAA
This sequence comes from Streptomyces sp. WAC05292, assembly GCF_003949955.1. Lineage (NCBI taxonomy): Bacteria > Bacillati > Actinomycetota > Actinomycetes > Kitasatosporales > Streptomycetaceae > Streptomyces > Streptomyces sp. WAC05292. The sequence goes on along the minus strand of NZ_RPSE01000005.1, from coordinate 14,659 downwards.
CCGGCTCGGGGTGCGGGCGTTCGGCGTGGACCTCTCGCCCGCCATGGTGGCGGTGGCGCGGCGGAGCCACCCGGGGCTGCGGTTCGAGGTGGGCGCGATGGGCGCCCTGGACGCGGCGGACGGCGCCCTCGGCGGGGCCGTGGCATGGAACTCCACCCTGCACACCCCGCCGGAGGAACTCCCGTCCCTGTTCGGCGAGTTCGCCCGTGTCCTGGCTCCCGGCGGGCACCTGCTGCTCGCCTTCGGGGCGGGCGAGGGCCTGGTGCGCCTCGACCGCGCCTACGGTCACGCCGTCGACCTGACCGTCCACCGCATGCAGCCGGACCGGGTCGCCGAACTTCTGTCCGAGGCCGGGCTGGCGGAGTCGGCCCGCCTCGTCCGGCAGCCCGAGGCCGGCGAGGACTGCCCGCAGTGCTTCCTCCTGGCCCGCAAGGCCTCCCCCGCCGCTCGGACCCCGTCCGGCGGATCCGGGCCGGGGCCGCGTCCCTGATCCGCCGGACGGGACCCGGCCGGCGGGCCGCCGTACGCCCGACCGGCCGCGGCATGGGCCGTTCGGGGGGGCTGTGCGGCGGGCCCGGGGCCGCCTGCGCCGGGATCGGCGCGGGCGATGGCAGGAAGGAGGAATGGCCCTCCACCGACGCCGGCTCCTCGGCAGCGCGCCCGCCGCGGTCCTCGCGGCCGTCGCCGCGGGCCGGCCCGCGGCGGCCGGCTCCTCCCGCGGCCCGGACTGCGCGGCCCTCGCCCGCGGGCTCGACGGCCGCGTGGTCCTCCCGGGCGACCCGGACTACCCGGAGGCCCGGCAGCTCTTCCAGCCGCGCTACGACGGCATCGCCCCGGCCGCGGTCGCGTACCCGGCGCACGCCGGCGACGTCGCCGCCTGCCTGGACTTCGCCCGCCGCTCCCGCGTGCCCGTCGTCCCCCGCGGCGGCGGCCACAGCTACGCCGGGTGGTCGACCCGCGCCGGCGGGCTCGTCGTCGACCTCGGCGCCCTCGACCGGACCGCCGTCGAGGGAAGCGCCGCCGAGGGGACGGCCGTCCGCATCGGGGCCGGCGCCCGCATCGGCGACGTGAACCGCACCCTGGCCGCGCGCGGCCTGGGCATCCCGACCGGGCTGTGCCCCACCGTCGGCATCGCCGGGCTCACCCTCGGCGGCGGCCTCGGGCCCTCCTCCCGCGCCTACGGGGCCACCTGCGACCGGCTCACGGGCGCGACCGCCGACCTCCCGGACGGCCGCGTCCGGGAGGTCGGCGAAGGCGCCGACCCGGATCTGTTCTGGGCCCTGCGCGGCGGCGGGGGCGGCAACTTCGCCGTCGTCACCGAGTTCCGCTTCGCGGCCCACCCGGCCCCCGACTGCGCCCTCGCCGAGCTCCGCTGGGCGGACGGCGACAGCGCGGCGCTGCTGCACGGCTGGCAGCGCTGGCTGGCGGACCTGCCCGAACCGTTCTGGAGCCGTATCGAGTTCCTCCTCGACGGCGGCCCGCCCGCGCCGCCGGCCGTCCGCGTCCTGTGCCTGGACGGTCCCGCCGAGCTCGACCGCCGGCTGGACCGGCTCGCCGCCCTCGTCGGCCGCCCCCCGCAGGACGTCCGCACGACCGTGCGCGGATACGGGGACACCCTGCGGGAGATGTCCGGCTGCGGGCAGGACACCGCCGAGCAGTGCCGGCTGCCCGGCAGGCTGCCGGGCCGCTCCCCCGCGGGCAGGGTCGCCCGCGAGTCGTACGGGGCCCGCTCGGACTTCTGGCCCGCGGCCGGACTGCCCGCCGCCGGCATCGCCACCGTGCTGGCCGCCGTGCGGTCGTACGCGGACCGGGTGCCGCCCGGCGGTGCCGGGGTCGTGCAGTTCACCGGCGAGTGCGGCGGCGCCCTGAACCGGCCGGCGGCGGGCGCCACCGCGTTCGCCCACCGCGACAGCGCCTTCCTCGCCCAGTACCTCGCCTACTGGCCGGCCACCGCCGCCGCGGCCGAGACGGCCCGCCACCTGGCGTGGCTCGACCGCCTCTGGCAGGACCTGCGCCCCTGGGCGAGCGGGCGCGCGTACCAGAACTACCCCGACCCGGGGCTGCGGGACTGGCGCACGGCGTACTACGGGCCGAACCTCGCCCGGCTGGAGGCGGTGCGGCGCGCCCGCGACCCCGACCGGCTGTTCCGCTTCCCCCAGGCCGTCTGAACGAGGAGCACCGAGGAGTCCTGCATGCGACGAACGCTGACGGTGGCGGCGCTGGTGGCCGCCCTGCTGCTGCCCGGCGGGCCGACGCCCGTGGCCGAGGCCGGCAGCGGCCGGCCCGCCGCGACCGGCCGCTGGTCCGCCGAGGAGGCGGAACGGTTCTGGACGGCCGACCGCATGGCGTCGGCGGCCCCCGTCAACCCGGCCGGGCCGGCCGCGGCCGCCGCGGCGGCCGAACCGGGCACGGGCAAGGACTTCGACGGGATCCCGTCGGTCGGCCGCATGTTCGTCATGAAGGGAGGCGGCGCCTACTTCTGCACGGCGAGCGTGGTCTCCTCCCCCGGCCGGAACCTCGTGCTGAGCGCCGCCCACTGCCTGCTCGGCACGGACGCCCGGCAGGTGGCCTTCGTCCCCCGGTACACGGCCGAGAACCCGCAGCCGTACGGCATGTTCCCGGTGCTCCGCGACGCGCAGGGCCGGTCGAAGGTGTGGATCGACCCCCGCTACCGGAGCATGGGCGCGGACCTGGCGGCCACGCTGGACGTGGCGTTCGCGCAGGTCGGGCCGGACGCGGACGGCTTCAAAGTGGAGGACGTCGTCGGCGGCAACCGCCTGGTGACGGGCGGGCCGTTCGCGCACCCGCAGGTGACGCTGATCGGCTATCCGGCCTCCGCCGCGCGCCCCCGGCTGTGCGTGAACCGCACGACGCGCTTCACCAGCTCCGATCCGGGCATCCCCGGATCGTTCCTGCGGATCGACTGCACCGGCTACCCGGGCGGGACGAGCGGCGGCCCGTTCCTGACGCGCTTCGACAAGCGGACCGAGACCGGGGACGTGGTGGGCGTGATCGGCGGCTGGAAGACCGGCGGGGACACCGCCGACACCTCCTACAGCCCGTACTTCGGCGCGGAGGTCAGGACGTTGTACCGACAGGCGGTTGCCGGGGCAGCGTCGGGGTGACGACCCGCACCCACCGGGTCCGCCGCGGGTTGCCGACGGAGCGGGGCAGGGCCGGGGCCTGCTCCGCAATCAGCGGGTCGGCGGGCGGCAGGGCGAGCTGCCGGCGCAGGTCGGCGAGGGCGGCGTGGACGGGCGCCAGGATGACCTCCGCACGGGGGTGGGCGTGTGCCAGCGCGTGCGCGGTCGTCTCGATGGCCTCGGCGGCGTCCTCGGCCGCCGTACGGCTCCACCCGCCGGCCCCGGAGCCGCTCCAGGGCGCGACGGCGTCGTAGAGGTGGCACGCGGCATCGGCCGCGGCGTCGGCCCGCTCCCCGACACCGGGCGCCGCGGTGATCGGCAACTGCTCCATGCCGCCTCAACGAGCGTCCCCCGGTCCGGGGAACGACCGGGGGTCCCCGGATCGTCCGGCGCCGGGGCGGCGCGGCCGGGCCTCCGGTGCTCCGGCGCGGCCTCCGGAGCGATCGGCCGCAGCTGCTCCTCGCGCGGGCGGGCTCTGCCGAGTGCGCGGCTCACCGGGTGCCGGAGCCGTCCGGACGAGGGCCGGCCCTCCGTGCTCAGCGGGTGGCGCGGAGTCTGCGCAGCAGCACCCGGCCCGCGATGTTCGCGCCCGCGGCGGCGGCGCCCGCGAGCGCGAGGCCCCGCAGTGCGTCCCGGGGCCGGGTGGGCCGGAGCACTCCGGCGCGGCGCAGCCTGCCGCGGGCCCACAGGCTGAACGGGACCACGATCAGCGGCGAGGTCACCACGCCCGGCGTGTAGCCGCGGACGGCTGCGGCCTGTCCCAGGTGGACGAGGCCGTGCAGTCCGAAGCCGGTCAGCGAGGCCTGGTAGAAGGCGGACCGGCCGCCCGTGCGGTGGCCGTCGGCCGCTGCCGCGCCGACCACGAGGGCCATCACGCCGACGGCCGCCGCGAACTCGCGGCCGTCCACGGAGCCGAGGCGGTCCCAGACGCGGTCGGGCAGCAGGCCGGGGCGGCGCTCGCGCAGTACGGGCACGTGCTCGCGGGACCAGCGGCCCATCGCCACGACCTCTTCGGCGTCGTGGAGGGCCCACGCGGCGAGCAGGCCGAGCGTGACGGAGGCCGTCACCGTGTTCGATTCCTTCACGGGGTTCAGTCTGCCGGGCAGCGAGCTGGGACGGGTGGTGTTTTCGGACAACTGGCGTGTCCCCAGGGGCTGGTGCGACGCACGCGAGACGCGGGCGGCGGCGCATAGGCTGGTCGGACCATGAGTGATCGCCACGACGAGCCACGCAGCACCTCCCGCCTCTCCCGTACCTCCCGTACCCCCCGTCCCTCCCGTCGCCTCCTGCAACCCGCCGCGGTGGGCTCCGGGCCGGGCTCCGGTCCCCCGCCGCGCGGGCCGGGGCGGTTCGCGGCGGTGCTGCGTGCGCCGGCCCGCCCCGGCGAGCCGCTGTTCGCGCAGGCCCCGAAGGCGTGGCAGCGGATGCTGCCGTACGCCGTCGCCGCCGGGTTCGTCGCGTCGCTGCTGCCGGTGACGATCACCGTCCTCCTCGGCGACTACGGGCTGGACGGCGGCTGGGCGGGTGCGCTCGGCGTGGCCCAGACGGTGCCGCTGCTGCTGGCCGTGTCCCGGCCGCTGCCCGCGTGGGCGCTGGTCCTGGGCGCCGACACGGTGGGGGCGCTGGTGCTGACGGGCGCCGACCGGGTCGCGGGCCACTCCTGGCCGTGGCCGCCGATGACCGTCGTCGGCTATCTGGCGCTGATGGTGTTCCTCGGGCTGCGCGAACCGGCGCGGACCATGGTCGGGGTGTGGCTGGCGACCGGCGCCGTCGGCGTCGCGCTGGGCTTCGCGGCGCCGGACGGGGTGTCCCAGACCACCGCCCTGCTGTTCGTGTTGGCCGGGTGCCTGCTCGCGCTGGCCGGGGTGCTGCGCGGACTCGGCGACGCCCAGCGGCGGATCGCCGAGCAGGAGAGCATCAGCGAGGCGGAGCGGGCGCGGCGGACCCTGCTGGAGGAGCGGGCGCGCATCGCCCGCGAGCTGCACGACGTGGTGGCGCACCACATGTCCGTGATCACGGTGCAGGCGGAGTCGGCGCCGTACCGGCTGCCGGGCATGGCGGAGCCGGTGCGGGAGGAGTTCGCGGCGATCGCGGCCGGTGCGCGCGAGTCGCTGGGCGAGATGCGGCGGCTGCTGTCGGTGTTGCGCAGCGACGGGGCGGGCAGCGGCGGGGCGGACGGGGAGCGGGCCCCGCAGCCGGGGATCGGCCGGATCCGGCAGCTGGTGGAGGCGACGGTGCGGGCCGGGCAGCCGGTGGAGTTGTCGCTGGCGGCCGGCGCGGAGCGGGCTGCGCCGCCGGCCGTGGACCTGTCGGCGTACCGGATCGTGCAGGAGGCCCTCGCGAACGTGGTGCGGCACGCTCCGGGGGCGCGGACCCGGGTGTCGGTGACGCACGACGCCCGGCAGGTGCTCGTCGTCGTCGCCAACGGGCCGTCGGAGGGCGGCGCAGCGGCGGTGGAGGACTCGGGCGGCGGGACGGGGCACGGGCTGGTGGGGATGCGGGAGCGCGTACGGTTGACGGGAGGCACGCTGGACACCGGTCCGCTGCCCGACGGCGGCTTCCGGGTCGCCGCCCGCCTGCCCCTTGACGCGCCCACCGAGGAAGCCAGTTGACCATCCGAGTGATCATCGTCGACGACCAGGCCATGGTGCGGGCGGGGTTCGCCGCCCTGCTGTCCGCGCAGTCCGACATCGACGTGGTGGGCGAGGCCGCGGACGGGCGCCGGGGCGTCGACGTGGCCCGGGCGACGCGGCCCGACGTGGTGCTGATGGACGTGCGGATGCCGGAGCTGGACGGGCTCGGCGCGGCGCGGGAGATCCTCGATCCGCCGCCCGGGGTGGTGCACCGGCCGAAGGTGCTGATGCTGACCACCTTCGACATCGACGACTACGTGTACGAGGCCCTGCGGGCCGGGGCGTCCGGGTTCCTGCTGAAGGACGCGCCGCCCGCCGACCTGATCTCGGCGGTGCGGGTGGTGGCGGCCGGCGAGGCGCTGCTGGCGCCGTCGGTGACGCGGCGGCTCATCGCGGATTTCGTGCAGCAGCGGCCGGCGCCGCGGAAGGACCCCGCACTCCGGTTGAACGGGCTGACGCCCCGTGAGACGGAGGTGCTGGAGCTGATCGCCCGGGGCCTGTCGAACCAGGAGATCGCGGGGAGCCTGGTGGTGGCCGAGCAGACGGTGAAGACGCACATCGGGCGGGTGCTGGCCAAGCTGGACCTGCGGGACCGGGCGCAGGCGGTGGTCTTCGCGTACGAGGCGGGACTGGTGCGTCCGGGCGGCGCGCGCTGATCCCGCCGGCGGTCCCGCCGCCCCGGCGCCTCCTCCACCCCCTACCGGGGTATGACATACGGGTTGGCTCCCCGGTCTGACGTGCCCGCCGGCACCTCCTTCCTACCTTCCTCGGCACCACGAGGAAAGGGGATGGGGACATGGGCCGCTTCGCGAGGACCATGGCTGCGGCCGCACTGGCGTCGGCCGTGGTGGCGGGCAGCGCCGGCTGGGCCGCGGGCGAGGACCGGCAGGCGGTGGTCTCCGGCCCGCCGCCGGGTGCCTCCGCCTGGCGGGCCGACACGGTGTCGGGGCGTGCACTGCCGGATCCGGCGGCGGCCTCACCGCAGGAGGTGGCCCGGTTCTTCGCCGGGCTGGACGGGGCGGGACGGCAGGAGCTGCTCCGCCGCCACCCGCTGGTGCTCGGCAACCTCGACGGGGCGCCCGTAACCCTGCGGTACGAGGCGAACCGGCGGGCCGCCCTCGCGACGGGCGAGGCCCGGTGGGCGGCGTTCGCGTCGCCGCGGCGGCAGGTGCTGGCCTTCGACCCGCGCGGGCGCGGCCTGGTCGCCGAGGTGTTCGGGGATCTGGAGCGGGCACGGCACGTCGCCGTGGTGGTACCGGGTTCCGACAGCGACGCCGCCACACACGACGAGGCGGGCCGGGCCCCGTACACCGGCCCGGCCGGCATGGCCCGTTCGCTGCGGGCGGCGGCCGGGGAGGACACGGCGGTGGTGGCCTGGGTCGGGTACACCACGCCCGTCGGGGTGGGACTGGACGCGGCGACCGGCCGGCTCGCGGAGGCGGGGGCGGCGCGGCTGGTGCGGTTCGCCCGGGGACTGGACGCGGTCGGGGCGCCCGATCCGGTGCTGTTCTGCCACAGCTACGGCTCGGTGGTGTGCGGCCTGGCGGTGCGGGACACGGACGCCGCGGACGTGGTGGTCTTCGGCTCTCCCGGGCTGCGCGCCGGGTCGGCGGCGGGGCTGCGCACCGGCGCCCGCGTGTGGGCGGCGCGGGGGCCGTCCGACTGGATCGCGGACGTGCCGAACGTCCGGTTCGCCGGGCTGGGCCACGGCGCCGACCCGGTCTCTGCCGGGTTCGGTGCCCGGCGGGTGCCCGCCGGCGACGTCCGCGGCCACAGCGGCTACCTCGTCCCGGGTACGGGCACGCTGGCGGCGTTCGCCTCGATCGCGCGGGGCGGTGCCCGGTGAGCCCGGTCGCCGCGGCCGCCTTCCGGCGGGCCGCCGAGCGCATCGACCGGCGTACGCCGGCGCACCGGGACCGGGCCGTGGACGGGTTGCGGGCGCTGGCCCTGCTGGCCGTGCCCGTCGGGCACTGGCTGCTCGGCGGGTTCACCCGCGACGCGGAGGGCGGCCTGCACAACGCCAGCCCCCTGTCGGCGGTCGGTGCGCTGGCGCCGGCGAGCTGGGTGCTGCAGATGCTCGGTGTCTTCTTCCTGGTCGGCGGATACGCGTCGGTGCTGTCGTACCGCCGGCGCCCGGGCTCGGGCGGGGCGTGGCTGCGCGGACGGGCCGCCCGGCTGGGGCGGCCGGTGCTGGGGGTCGCCGCCGTGTGGGCGGTCGCCGCGCCGGTCCTCTACGCCGCCGGTGTGCCGGAGGCGACGCTGCGGACCGCGGCGACGCTCGTGGTGCAGCCGCTGTGGTTCGTCGGCGTGTACCTGGTCGTGACGGCGCTGACCCCGTACTGCGTGCGGGCCGCGCGGCGCCTCGGCGGGTGGGCGGCAGCCCCGCTGCTCGCCTCGGTGGCCGTGGTGGACTTCCTGCGGTACGGGCCGTTCGCCGCGTCGGTGCCCGGCTGGGTGGCGGTGCTGAACGTGCTGCCGGGCTGGCTGTTCGCCTACCAGCTGGGCGTCGCGTGGGGCGAGGGGCGGATCGGGCGGCGGGGCGCGAGGCTGCTGCTGGCCGGCGGGGCGGCGCTGTTCGCGGTGCTGCTGCTGGTCTTCCACTACCCGGTGTCGATGGTCGGCGTGCCGGGGGCGGCGCGGACGAACTCGCACCCGCCGTCCCTTCTCGTGCTCGCCCTGGCCGCGGCGCAGTCCGGTGCGGCGGTGCTGCTGCGGGAGCGGCTGGCGCGGCTGCTGGCCCGGCCCGCCCTCTGGGCGCCGGTGGTGGCGGTCAACCTGTGCGCCATGACGGTGCTGTGCTGGCACCAGACGGCGATGCTGGCGGCGGCCGTGCCCGGCGCGGCGTTCGCGGGCGGGGTGCCCGGGCTGACGACGGCCCCCGACGGCGTGGCCTGGATCGCGGCGCGGGCGCTGTGGCTGCCGGTGTTCGCGCTGCTGCTGGTGTTGATCGCCCGGTACGCGCGGCGGTTCGAGGAGCCGTGGACGCGGGTGTCGGCGGCGTGGCGGGCGGCCGCGGCCCTGCTGGCGGCGGGCTTCGGGGTGTTCGCGCTGGGCCTGGCCTGACGCCACCGGACCGGCGGGCGGGCCCGGACGTGCGAGAGCGCCGCTCCCCTGCCGGGGGCGGCGCTCTGCCCGTGCGGTCCGCCGGGCTTCAGGCGATGGAGGCGGCGACGATCGCGGCCACCGACAGGTTGCAGCAGGCCGTCACCCACACCGCCGGGTGCGGCTCCGGGTCGACCACTATGGCACCGAGCTTGCCGGGGGTGACCCAGTCCAGGACGACGAACGCGATCGCCATCAGGACCAGGCCGAGCAGGCCGAACGCTGCCGTGGACATCAGGCCCTTGCCGAAGTCGTCGTACGTCGTCCAGATCGAGGTGAAGACGATGCCGCCGATGCCGAGGAGCGCCGAGCTGAGCGTGATCGCCGCGTTGCGGTTGCGCTCCTCCCAGATCTGCTTCGGAAGCTTCCCGGGCGTCAGCACGTCCACCAGCACGATGCCGAGGATCAGCAGGACCAGGCCGAGCGCGCCGTAGGCGCTGGTGCGGCCGAGTCCGTCGATGATGTCGCTCATTGAGAAGCCTGTCTTCGCGGGGTCGGGGGATCGTCGGTTCCGGTGGCAGGTGCCGGAGCAGTGGCCGAATCTATCGCACGCATCCGCCGTGGACCATGGGCAGGTCGGCAGGGGTGGGGAGCGGGCCGGGCCCGACTCCGCACGGCCCCGGTCGCCGCACCTCAACGGGGCCCGGTGCAGGCCGGGTTGGTACCACGCGTCGACCTCAAGTCAGATCGAGGTCCTAGCGTTCGAGGCATGGACATGGAAGTCACCGCCTGGACCTCGATGCACGGCATGGTCAACGCCCGGCAGGAGCGCCGCCGGATCTCTCGGGCGAGCCTGCGCCGCATCGCCGCCTTCGCCCGCCCGCACCGCCGCAGGCTCGGCCTGTTCCTCGCCCTCAGCAGCGTGACCGCCCTGCTGGCGGTGGCCTCCCCGATCCTCGCCGGCAGGGTCGTCAGCGCCGTCGTCGACGGCCGGGAAGCCTCCACCGTGGTCCGGGCGGCCCTGCTCATCGCCGTCGCCGCCGTCGCCGAGGCCGGGCTCGGGCTGCTCGCCCGGAGGCTGTCGGCCTCGCTCGGCGAAGGCCTGATCCTCGACCTGCGCACCGCCGTCTTCGACCACGTGCAGCGCATGCCGGTCGCGTTCTTCACCCGGACCCGGACGGGCGCGCTCGTCAGCCGCCTCGGCAACGACGTGATCGGCGCGCAGCGGGCGTTCAGCAACACCCTCTCCGGGGTCGTCGGCAACACCGTCACCCTGCTGCTGGCCCTGGCCGTCATGCTGGGCATCTCCTGGCGGATCACCCTGCTGGCGCTGCTCCTGCTGCCCGTGTTCGTCGTGCCGGCGCGCCGGATGGGGACGCGGATGGCGGCGATGCAGCGCGAGGCGGCCGCGCTGAACGCCGCCATGAACACGCAGATGACGGAGCGTTTCTCCGCCCCGGGCGCCACCCTCGTCAAACTGTTCGGGAGGCCCGCCGACGAGTCCGCGGAGTTCGCGGCCCGGGCCGGCCGGGTCCGCGACATCGGCATCCGCACCGCGATGGCCCAGTCGGTGTTCGTCACCGCGCTCACGCTGGTCTCGGCGCTGGCCCTCGCCCTCGTGTACGGGCTCGGCGGCTACCACGCCCTGCGCGGCAGCCTCGACGCCGGAAGCGTCGTCGCCCTCGCGCTGCTCCTGACCCGGCTGTACGCCCCGCTGACCGCGCTGGCCGGGGCGCGCGTCGAGGTGATGAGCGCCCTCGTCAGCTTCGAGCGGGTCTTCGAGATCCTCGACCTCGAACCGCTCATCGCGCAGAAGCCGGACGCCGTGGCAGTCCCGGACGGGCCCGTCTCCGTCGAGTTCGACCGGGTCTCCTTCGGCTACCCCTCCGCCGACAAGGTCTCCCTCGCCTCCCTGGAGGAGGTCGCGGCGCTCGACAGCCGCGGCGGCACCCGGGTGCTGCACGAGGTGTCCTTCCGTGCCGAACCCGGCCGCATGGTCGCCCTCGTCGGCTCCTCCGGGGCCGGCAAGTCGACCATCGCCCAGCTCCTGCCGCGGCTGTACGACGCCGACGAGGGCGCCGTACGCATCGGCGGCACCGACGTCCGGGACCTGACGGCCGAGTCGATCCGGGACACGGTCGGCATGGTGACGCAGGACGGCCACCTCTTCCACGAGTCCGTCCGGTCGAACCTGCTGCTGGCCCGGCCGGACGCGACCGAGGAGGAGGTGTGGGAGGCCCTGCGCCGCTCCCGGCTAGACGACCTGGTCGCCGCGCTCCCGGACGGCCTGGACACGATCGTCGGGGAGCGCGGGTACCGGCTGTCGGGCGGCGAGCGGCAGCGGCTGACGATCGCCCGCCTGCTGCTGGCCCGGCAGCGGGTGGTCATCCTCGACGAGGCCACCGCGCACCTGGACTCCACCTCGGAGGCCGCCGTGCAGGACGCCCTCGCCGAGGCGCTGTCCGGGCGGACCGCCGTCGTCATCGCGCACCGGCTCTCGACGGTTCAGGCGGCGGACCTGATCCTGGTCGTCGAGGACGGCCGGATCCTGGAGCGCGGCACGCACGCCGAACTGCTCGCGGAAGGCGGGCGGTACGAGGAGCTGTACCGGACCCAGTTCGCGGCGGGCGAGGGCGCCCCGGCCGCCGTGTGACCGGCGGCGCGGCCGCGGGCCCCCCGGCCCCCCCGGCCGGCCCGCCGCCGGGCGGCGGGCCGGCCGGCGGCGCATGATGCCGCAAGGACCCCGATCCCCCACGCATGGAGTGAGCGATGGACATCAAGCTGGAACTGGTCGCCGTCCCCGTCACCGACGTCGACCGGGCGAAGGCCTTCTACGAGCAGGTCGGCTTCCACGCCGACCACGACGTCACGGTCAGCGACGACATCCGGTTCGTGCAGCTGACCCCGCCCGGGTCGGCCTGCTCGATCGCGGTGGGGCGGGGCCTCACCCACATGGCCCCGGGGTCGCTCGACAACCTGCAGGTCGTCGTCAAGGACATCGAGGAGGCCCACGCCGACCTCAGGGGACGCGGGGTGGAGACGACCGGCATCCAGGACCTGCCCTGGGGGTCGTTCGTCTACTTCAGCGACCCGGACGGCAACCGCTGGTCCGTCCAGCAGACCACCCCGCGCAACGCCGCGGCGCAGGGGTGAGCGCCTGACACGGCGCGCGCCTTCGGGGCGCCGGCCCTCCGGCAGGGCCGGCGCCCCGACTCCTCCGGCGGAGCACGGCGCCGTACGCTCGGGCGCGTGCACACCACCCTGACGGAACATGCCCGCTGCCTCTTCCGGGACGAGTACCGGGCGGCACCGCCGTGCGACCGCGGGCACGATGAGGCCCACTTCCTCGAGGAGCTGACGTTCGCGGACGCCGAGGCGATCCCGGACATGCCGAGGCAGCTCTCCCCGCACCTGGTCGACGGGTACCTGCCCGTGCGGATCCGCAACCTCGCGTACCGGCTCGTCCTCCTCCGGAGGCCGGACGAGCCGGCGCTGATGCGGGAGGCGGCGGACAGCCTCCACCTGCACGGACCCGACCGGGACGACCTCGCCGCCGGCCTCCGGCAACGGGCCGGCGCCCTGGACGCGGCCGCCCGGTGAGCACGGCGGGCGGTGGGCGCGTCGTGGTCGTCATGGGCGTGGCCGGTACCGGGAAGACGACCGTGGGGGGGCTCCTCGCGGAGGCGCTCGGCGTCCCGTTCGCGGAGGGCGACGACCACCACCCGCCGGTGAACGTCGCGAAGATGACCGCCGGGATCCCGCTGGACGACGAGGACCGCCGGCCGTGGCTCGACGCCATCGCCGCCCGGCTGCGCGAGCGGCCCCCCGGCACCGGCGCCGTGGTGTCCTGCTCGGCGCTCAGGCGCGCCTACCGCGACCGGCTGCGTGCGGCCGTTCCCGAGGCCGTCTTCGTGCACCTCGCCGGCGACCGCCGGCTGATCCGGGACCGGATGGCGGCGCGCACCGGGCACTTCATGCCCGCCGCCCTGCTGGACTCGCAGTTCGCGGCGCTGGAGCCGCTCGGTCCGGACGAGCCCGGTGCCGTCGTCGACGTCTCCGGCACCCCCGAGGAGACGGCGGCCCGTGCTCTGGCGGCGCTCGCCGCCGCGTGGAGCGACCGCTTCCGGTCCTCCTGAACTCCCTGGGCGGCAGCCTTCAGCGGTCCTGGAGCCGTGCCGCGGCCAGGGCCAGCCCGTCCGCCGCGGTGGAGCAGCGCTCGGCGAGGGCCGCGACCTCGGCGCGGAACGGCGCCGCGGGCGGCCCCTGCCGCTCCAGCTCCCCGGCGGCGGCCCGCAGCCGGTCCGCGTGCGCGCGCAGCGCCTCGCAGTGGGCGCGCAGGCCGTCGGCGGGGTCCGGTGCGGCCGCCCGGAGCCGGGGCGCGGCCGTCACCTGGCCCGCCAGGGCTGGACGAGGAGCAGGCCGCCGGTGCCGATGAGGCCGAGGGTGTGCACGCAGCCGCGGTGGCCCGACCTGGGGGCCGCGGCTGCGCCGGCCGGGGTGCGGCGGCGCCGCGCCCTCCCCCGCCGGGGGCCGTTCGCGCGCCCGCCGCCGCGGTCGAAGAAGGCGCGTACGGCGGCCCCGAGCCCCTGGAGCGGTTCGGCGGTCACCGCGCGCCCGGTCGCGACCTGCCAGCCGGCGTGGTCGTTGAACGGGTTCGCGTCCGTCAGCGCGTTCCACGCGAACAGGTCGGCGAACGAGGGTGTCAGCAGCGCGAATGCCCGCTCCGCGCCCTGCTCCCGCATGACGCGGCGGAAGCCCCGCACGGCGGCCGCCTGCCGGTCCTCGTCCACGGCGCGCAGGATGGCCGCCCCGTCCGGGTCGGCGAGCAGTCCGGCGCGGTCCAGTCCGGCGGCGCGGATGCGGGCCTTCAATCCGCAGACCGCGAGGCTGACGGCGAGGCTCTCCCGGCCGGTGAGGACGCCCGCGAGCCAGCCGGCCCGGGCGACGCCGCGGCCGCGCGGGGCCCATCCCAGGCCGGCGGGGTCGGTGAGGGTGCGCAGCAGGGCGCGGCGGGCGCGCCGGCTCCGGCGGTGTCCGCCGGGCCTGCGGGGGCCGGCGCCGGCGGTGCGGGGCCTGCCGGGCCGGCGGGCGGGGAAGCGGGGCCGCAGGGCGAGTTCGGTGGCGAAGCGGGCGGCCTCGGCGACGGCGTCGGCGGCCTCGGCGAGTTCGCGGCACACGGCGCCCAGCAGCTCGGCGTCCGGTGCGGTGGACGCGGAGGAGGTCACGGCGTCGGACATGGGATCCTCGCGGGGAGTCGGTGGCGGGGAGGGCGTCGCCGGCGGTGCGTCAGCGACGGGTGAGGGTGAGCCGGATGCCGCGCGGGTCGAGGACCGCGGGCAGCGGCCCGTGCGGGTCGAGGACCGGCCGGATGCCGGTGATGCGGCTGCGGCGCAGCACCTCGGCGCACAGTGCGGTGGTGATCAGCAGGCCCAGGCGTTCGCCGGGGCAGCGGCCGGACCCGTGGCCGAAGGGGGCCATCCGGAGGTCCTCCTCCGCCCCGGGCGTCTTCCACCGTCCGGGGACGAAGACGTGGGCGGCGGGGACGTGTTCCGCGTCGCGCTGGTGGAAGTGGGCGGGGAGCAGGACGCGCGTCCCGGCCGGGTGGTGCACGCCCCGCCACACGGTCTCGGTGCGGGTGGTGCGGACGAGGTCGGGGACCGCCGGGTAGAGGCGCAGCGCCTCCCGTACGCAGGCCCGGAGCCGGGCCGGTGCGTGCGGGTCCGGGCGGGCGGCGGCCTCGGCGGCGGCGGCCGCCTGCTCCGCGGGGTGGGCGCCGAGCAGGAGCAGGGTGCGCAGCACGGTCGCGGGAACGCTGTCGAGGACGGGTGCCCAGGGGTGGGC
>NZ_RPSE01000059.1:0-23627 GCF_003949955.1 Streptomyces sp. WAC05292 | reverse complement strand
GGGGGTGTCAGGCGGGGCGGGCGGCCCAGACCGTGCGCTGCGTGCGTACCGCGAGGTCCTTGCGGTGGAGGAGGCTGTTCGGGCTGGTGGTGTCCAGGAGTTCGTCGAGGGCCGTGAGGTCCTCGGGGCCGAGTGAGGCCGCGGCGGCGCTGCGGATCCGCTGCAGGCTGCCGTGGGCGTAGCGGCCGATCGCTTCGCTGCGCTCGCCGGGGATGTCGATGGTGAGGGTGCGTTCGGCGTGGACGGTGAAGCCGGCGGCTGTCAGCATCGGCCCCCAGTCGGCGCCGCGGTGCGGAACGCGCTCGGCGTGGAGGCGGTCGGCCGCGGCGTGGGCGCGCTCTTCGAGGCCTGGCCGGCCCTCCGGGGCGTGCGCGGGGAGGAAGCGGGGGAAGCCGGCGAGCTCGACGAGGGCGAACAAGCCGCCGGGGGCGAGGAGTTCGCGGACCTGGCGCAGGGCGCGGCCGGGATCGGCCATGTGGTGCATCGAGGCCGAGGCCCACACCAGGTCCGGCGTGCCGAGGTCGGGCCAGGGGGCGGAGTCGAGGTCGGCCCGGACGGTCCGTACGCGACTGTCGACACCGCGGGCACAGGCCTTCTCGCGCAGGAGGCGGAGGTGCCCGGCCGAGGTGTCGACGGCGGTGACGTGCGCGTCGGGGAAGCGGTCGAGGAGCGCGAAGGTGCCCGTGCCGGTGCCGCTGCCCAGGTCGACGATCCGGCGCGGTGCACTGTTCAGCGGCAGCCAGGCGGTGAGGGAGGCGGTGTGCTCGGCGAGCACCTCGGCGTCCAGGTCGAGGATATCGGCCTGGCCGGCGTCGCCGCGGTCGTGGTCGTGGTCGGGGTGGGAGGCGTGAAGGTGCGTTCCGGTCATGCGTTCACCGTACGGAGCGCTGCGTCAGCCGCAAGGATGCTTGCCTGATACGCAAGAAGGCAGGGTGCTGCGCTGCTCGCCGCGCAAGGGGGCGGCTGCCGCGGGGCGTCCGTCGGCCCGCGTCTTCTATGGGGCACCCTCGGCGCCGGTGTCCGTCCGGTGGCCGCGGCGGGCGTCGCGGTCGAAGATGCCGAGGATCTCGCACGGGCCGCCCTCGGCTCCGATGGCGTGCGGCATCATCGTGGGGAACTCGGCGGCCTGGTTGGTCTCGATGCGGAAGCGCCGGTGGCCGAGCAGGAGTACGGCGGTGCCGGAGAGCACCACGAGCCATTCGCGGCCGGGGTGCGCGCGCATCTTCGCGGGGTTGTCCGGCGGCGGGTCGGTCATCCGCCGACGCACCACGGTCATGCCGGGCTCCCCCTTGACGGGCCAGCGCATCAGGCCGTGGGCACCGTCGACCACCGGGCTGATGACGATGTCGTCGGCGGCGTTCTCCACGAGCTGGTCCAGGGTGGTGTCCAGTGCGCGCGCGAGGGTGACGAGCTGGTCGAGGGCGAGGCGGCGCTGCCCGTTCTCGATGCGGCTGAGGGAGGACTGGCTGAGGTTGGCGCGGGTGGCCAGCTCCTCCAGGGACCACCCCTGGGCGACGCGCAGAGCGCGGATCCGTTTGCGTACGAGGCCGTCGAGCTGCCCGTCTTCTTGCGTCATGGGCAGCAGAGTATGCCTCTCCCGCAGCCCGTCTCCACTGCCCGGGTGCCGCGCGAACCAGCCCCGTGGGCCCCGGCCGGCAGTCGATGGCCCTCCGGCCGCGCCTGCGGCGGCGCGGCCGGCCGGGGGCGGCGGGGCCGATACAGCGAGGCGGAGGATGTCAAGCCCCGAGATCCAGGGGCGTGACCCGGTTGCGGCTCGTGGGGCCCAATGGAAGCACGGCCCCGGCAAGGGGCGACACGGATCGGCCGGACGAAGCGAACCGGCCGCCTTACCTCAAGGAGACACCCATGACCCGCATCAACCTCACCCAGCGTCTCGCCCTCCTCGGCGCCTGCGGAGCTCTCGCCGCCGGTGGCGCGCTTCTCCCCTCCACCGCCTCGGCCGCACCCGCCACGCCGCAGACTCCGGCCGTCCAGACGATCCAGGAGCACGTGGCGCACGAGGGCCGCGCCAAAACGACCGTGACGACCAAGATCACGATCACGCAGCGCACCCTGAGTGACGGGCGGGTCAAGGTCACCACCGTCAAGACGGTCACGAAGATCACCAAGAACCATCACGGCAAGGTCGTCAAGAAGACCGTCACGACCACCACGACCGTGAAGATCCGTCCGGCCCCCGACCACGACTGATCCGCCCCTCGGACGCTCAGCCTGTGGATCATGAGCCTCCCGGCCCGTACGCGGCCGGGAGGCTCCCTTTCAGGATGCGGCGGGCGCGCCGGCGGGGTGGTCCTGGTTCCGGATGCGGGCTGCCGCGGCGTGCAAGGCGGCGAGGACCGTGCGGACCGCCCTCCGGGCGGTGCGTTCGGGTCGGTGGAGGACGTCGATGTCGCGCCGGGCGTGGATCCCGCTCAGCGGTCTGAGGACGACACCGGGGTGCGGCCGGGCCGTCCAGCGGGGCATCAGCGCGAGGCCGCCGCCCGCGGCGACGACCTCGGCCACCACGGCGAACTCGTTGATCCGGTGGACGATGTCCAGGCGGCGGTTGGCGACGGCGGCGATTGCCTTGATGGTCTGCATCAGCGGGAAGCCGTCGTGGACGGTGATCCACGGCTGGTCCGCCACCTCGTGCGGCGCGAGCGCGGGACGGGAGGCCAGGACGTGCCCGGCCGGCAGGGCGACGTCCAGGGGTTCGCGCAGGAGCGTCGCGCAGGTCACGGTGCGCGGCCACGGGGGGCCGTGGTCGAGGCGGTGGGCGAGTACGAGGTCGTAGCGCCGGGTCAGGGCGGGGAAGTCGCCCTGGGCCACGTCCTCGTCCGCCAGGGCCAGTTGGGGGCCACCGGAGGCGGCGAGGCCGCGCAGCAGGGGCGGGAAGAAGGAGGACGCCGCGCTGTGGAAGGCGGCGACCGACACGTGGCCGTCGGCCTGCTCGGCGAAGTCGGTGACCGCGTGCCGGGCCTGGGCCAGGGCGGTCTCGACGTGGATGGCCGCCGCCGCCAGGGCCTGGCCGGCGTCGGTCAGGACCAGGCGGCGGCCGGCGCGTTCGGTGAGCGGGACGGGGAGGGAGCGCTGCAGCAGGCGCAGCTGCTGGGAGATCGCGGAAGGCGTGACGTGCAGCGCCTCGGCGACCGCGCTGACGCTGCCGAGGTCCCCGAGTTCGCGCAGGATGCGCAGTTGGCGTTCGTCCACGGTGACAGTGTAGGGCTGCTACAAAGTCGGTTTAGATCTTGGTTGTGGTCTTCAACGTGCTGGTGGGGCACGGTGGGCGCATGCATGTCGCCCGCCGCACGGATGCGGTTCTCCTGCTGGTCGCGCTCGTCTGGGGCTCCAGCTATCTCGCCGCCAAGACGGCCGTCCTCGCCCTGCCGGTCCTGGCGGTCCTCTTCGCCCGGTACGCCCTCTCCGCGGTGGCCTGCGGGGCGCTGGTGGCGTTCCGGCGCCGAAAGCGGCGGTGGACGCGAGCGGAGGTGCGCGCGGGGTCGCTGCTCGGTGTGACGCAGGCTGCCGTGCTGGTGGTGGAGACGTACGGGGTGGCGCACACCAGCGCCGCCAACGCCGGGCTGATCATCAGCCTGACCATCGTCCTGACACCGCTGCTGGACCGCACCGGCGGCCGGCTGCCGGCGAGGTTCTTCCTCGCCGCCGCATGCTGCGTCGCGGCGGTGGGGCTGCTCACCGTCGGCACCGGCTTCCAGGCGCCACGGCTCGGCGACGGGCTGATGCTCGCCGCCGCGGTCGTACGGGCCGGGCACGTCGCGCTCGTCGGACGGCTCACCGCCTCCCGGCCCGTGGACCCGCTGCATCTGACGGCCGTCCAGACCGTCGTCGGCTCTGTGCTCTTCCTGCCGCTTGCCGTCGGCCATCTGCCCGAACTGTTCCGCAGCAGCGGTGCGACGTGGGTGCAGCTCGTCTACCTCGCACTGTTCTGCAGCGTGTTCGCGTTCCTGGCGCAGACGTGGGCGGTGCAGGGCACGTCCGCCAGCCGGGCCAGCCTGCTCCTGGGCACCGAGCCGGTCTGGGCCGTCGCCGTGGGGATCGGCGTCGGCGGTGAACGGCTCAGCGTGTGGGCCGGTCTCGGCGCCGCGCTCATGGTGGCCGGAACGTACTGGGGCCAGGCCGTCGAACGCGCCCACCGCACGGCCGCCGCCACACGGGACGCCTCCGGCGCCGGCGGCCGCCGCGGGCTGACCGGGAGGCCGGAGCCCGCACGCCCTGCCGGGTGACCGGGCGCCGACCGGGCGGCTCCAGGGGCCCCGGCCCGGGCGGGGCCGGGCGTCAGGACGGCGCGGCGGCCCGGTCGGACGCGCTGCGCAGGACGCAGAACTCGTTGCCCTCGGGGTCGGCGAGGACCGCCCAGCCGGTGCCGTCGGGGTTCCGGCGGTCGGCGACGAGGGTCGCTCCGAGGCCCAGGAGGCGTTCCACTTCCTCCTCGCGCGTGGTGTCCGGGCGCAGGCACAGGTGGATCCGGTTCTTGTACTTCTTGGGCTCGGGCACCTGGTTGAAGTACAGCAGCGGCCCCTCCTCCAGCAGCACCCGGACCTCCGGGTCGCCCGGTCTGCCCTCGGGATCGACGGGGCAGCCCGTCACCCTGCTCCAGAAAATGGCGAGTTCGTAGGCGTCGGAGCAGTCAATCGCCACGTTCTGCACGACCGAGACCATGTGGATGGGCCTTCCTGATGTCCGTGCCGGACGCCTCTTCCGGGCGTCCGGCACCCCGCCGGTGGACCACCACCTCTACGGCACGAAGATCACTTGAGGCAAGGCCGCCCGCCCTCCGCCGCGGCCGCTCCGGCTGCCCGTCGTACACGTCCGACACGCACGCATACGACCTCTCGGGCGACATGGCGCACACCGTCGGCCCGGAGCACTCCTCCGCCTCCCGGGGTGCCGCGCACGTACCCGCTGCGCGCCGCGCAACCGCAGGGAGGACGGCGCCCCTGGCGCGTGGCCCACCGGCATGCGGACACGGTGACCGGGGGCCGGTCCGCTCCGGATGCAGCCGCCAGCGCCCCACGGTAGCGTCGAAGGATCCGCCCCACACACAGCGGCGCCGCCGCGTCAGCGGCAGCCGCCGAAGTCGGCGAAGGAACGGGATCGCATGTCCAAGCACGCCCTTCGTGCGGGGACGGCCGCGGCGGCTCTCGCGTGCCTGGCGGCCCTCGGCCCCGCGCCGGCCGGCGCCGCCTCCTTGGCCGCCGAGCCGAGCCCGACAGGCCCCGCCGGCTCCCGATTCGTACCGGGCGCCTGCCCCGAGCCGCCCGAACCCGTGGAAGCGCTGGCGGACGCGAAGTGCGGCTTCCTGGAGGTGCCCGAGAACCGCTCCCGGCCGGACAGCCGGACCATCAGGCTGGCGGTGGCGAGGATCCCCGCCGCCGCGGAGGAACCCGCGGCGGAACCGGTGGTGTTCATGGCGGGCGGTCCCGGCTCCGACACCTTCGACGACATCCCGTTCCTCGTCGACTCCGGCCTCAACAAGGACCGCGAGCTCATCGTCATGGGCCAGCGCGGCAACCTGTACGACCGGCCGAACCTGGCCTGCCCCGAGGTCGACCGGTTCAACGAGCAGGCCGTCGGCCTCGGCTACGACTCCCCACAGGCGAAGCAGATCATGCTGAAGGCCGTGACGGACTGCCGGGCCCGGCTCGTCGCCGACGGCGTCGACCTCGACGCCTACAACACCACGGAGAACGCCGCCGACTTCGCCGACCTGCGCACGGCGCTGGGCATCCCCCGGTGGAACGTGTACGGGTACTCCTACGGTTCCAACCTGGCCCTGACGTACCTGCGCCTGCACCCCGAGGGGATCCGCTCGCTGGCGATCGACTCGGTCGCCCCGTCCCAGCACGTCACCCTCCCGTGGACCTGGAGCAGCACCGCCGAGGGCATCCGCAACATCTTCGCCGCGTGCGCGGCGCAGCCCGCCTGCAAGGACCGCTACCCGGACCTGCCCGGCATGCTGACGGAGCAGATCCGCAAGCTGGAGGCGCAGCCGCTGACCCTGGACGTCACGCCGGACGGCGGCGGGAAGCCGGTCAAGACCGTGCTCGACGGCGGCGCGCTGCTGAACCTGATCGTCGCGTTCACGCCGCGGCCCAACGACCTGCCGGCCGCGCTCGACGAGCTGAGCCGCGGGAACCCGGAGCGATTCGCGCAGGCGCGGGCGGCCGGGTCGGTCCAGAAGGAGGGGCTGTTCGCCCACGGCCTGACGAACTCGATCGCGTGCGCCGAGTGGGCCCCCGGGTACACCGAGGCCGACGTGCTGGCGGCGGGCCGCAAGGAGTACCCGGCCTGGCCGGACTCGGTGCTGGCGCAGGCGCCGCAGCTGCCCTTCCAGTACCCGGTGTGCGGGGTCTGGGACGTCGCGGACCGCGCGGAGATCCAGCGCGTGCCCACGGCCGGCGCGGTACCGGCCCTCGTCGTCTCCGGCACGTTCGACGTGAAGACGGGTGCGAGCTGGGCGAAGGGCGTCGCCGCCGGCCTGTCCCGCTCGACGTCCGTACTGGTACCCGGCATCGGCCACTGGGTGGTGCCGCAGTCCCCCTGCGCGCAGCAGGTGCTGGCCTCGTTCTTCGCCCGCCCGACCGCCCCCGACACCTCGTGCGTGGCCGGTCTCAAGCCGGCACCGTTCACGATCATCCCGAAATGACCGGGAGCGCAGATGACTCACCCCCACAGGCCCCGTAGGCGCACCGTGCGGCGGTTGCAGGCCGCCTCGGCGGGCATGGCGACCGGCCTGCTCGTCACCGGCCTGCTCGCCGCGCCCGCGTCGCAGGCGCGGTCCCGCACCGACACCGGCGCGACGCCCGGCACGCCGCTCGGCACGGCCGCCCGCACCGTCGGCGACGCGAGCTACGCACCGGGCGCCTGCCCGAAGACGCCGGAGCCGATCGAGGAGCTCGAAGGGGCCCGCTGCGGAACCCTCACCGTCCCCGAGAACCGCGCCAAGCCGGACGGCAGGAAGATCGAACTCGGTGTCGCCATCGTGCCCGCGCTGTCGGAGAAGCCGAAGCCCGATCCCATCGTGTGGCTCGCGGGCGGGCCCGGGGACGACGCGGTCGGCGAGGCGAAGATGGCGATCGGAGGCGGCCTGAACCGCGACCGGGACGTGATCCTCATGTCCCAGCGCGGCACGTACTCCGCCAAGCCGAACGTGCTGTGCCCGAACATCGACGAGTTCAACGCCCGCGCCGTCGGCCTCGTCTCCGGCGCACCGTCCACCGAACGCCTGCACGTGGAGGCCACCAAGGCCTGCCGCGACCGGCTGGCCGCCCGGGGCATCGACCTCGCCGCCTACAACGACACCGAGAGCGCCGCCGACTACGAGGCCCTGCGGGGCGCGCTCGGCCTGAAGCAGTGGAACCTGTACGGCATCTCCTACGGCACCCACCTCGCCCTGGTCTACATGCGCCTGCACCCCGGCGGGCTGCGCTCGGTGGCCCTCGACGGCATCCTGCCGCCGGCCGTATCGGGATCCGCGGCGACCTGGAGCAGCGCCCGGCAGGGCTTCGACGGCGTGTTCAAGGCGTGCGCGGCCCAGCCGGCGTGCAACAAGCGCTACCCGAACCTGTCGGCGACCTTCGACAAGCTCGTCCGCGACCTCGAAGCGAAGCCGGTCACGACGACCGTGACGCTGCCGGGCAGCGACAAGCCGGTGAGGGTCGTGCTGGACGGCGGAACGCTCGTCAACTGGATGACCTCCGCCACCCACGTGGCACCCCAGGTCCCCCTCGCGATCGACGAGTTGGCGCACGGCAAGCCGCAGCGGATCGCCACGCAGTACGCGGGCGGCAAGCTCAGCCCGGCGGCCATGGGCCGGGTCGCACACGGCCTCGTCTACGGCGTGTTCTGCAGCGAGTGGACTCCGTACGAGACGGAGGAGCAGGCCCTGGAGGGCGGCCGGAAGGCGTTCCCGGCCTACCCCCGCTCGGTGCAGGAGCAGGCTCCGCAGCTCACCTATCTCCGGCCGGACTGCGACGTGTGGGACGTGCCCCCGGCCGACCCGTCCATCCGGGACGCCACCGGCGGCGACATCCCGACGCTCGCCCTGTCCGGCAGCTTCGACGCCCAGACCGGCGCCGACAACGGCCCGTACGTCGCGCGCACGCTGCCCAACGCCACGGTGGTCACCGTCCCGTACGAGCCGCACGTGGTGTTCGCGACCTCGAAGTGCGCGCAGCAGATCGCGGTCTCCTTCTTCGACGCGCCGGACGCGGCGGACACGCAGTGCCTGAAGGGCTTGGAGGCGCCCCGGTTCGAGATCGGGCCCGCCTCCACCCCGGCCGGATAGCCGGCCCCGCGGCGTCAGCCGCCCTGCACGGTCTGCTGCAGCCAGTCGAAGACGACCTCGCAGTGCAGCTGCGGCGCCATGGGAGAGCAGTGGAGCTGGGCGCCCTGCGCCGCCGTGAACCGGACGTAGTCCTTGGGCGCGGTGAGGGCGTCGTACATCTCGCGCGGCTGGCCCGGGTAGAACTGCTCGCCCTCGTAGTCCAGGACGAGGGTGGGGGCCTTGATGCGGGGGACGACGTCCGTGATCCTCAGGGCCTGGATGCGGGTCGCCGGAGTGTAGAAGTCCGTGAACAGGCGGCCCCGGCGGGCTTCGAGCATCGCGGGGATGGAGAAGGGCTCGAAGCGCTTCTTCATCGTCGCGGCGGCCGCCGGGGGCAGCTCCGGGACGACCTCCTTGTTCCAGATGTCGTTCGTCTGCTGCTTGTCGGGCGTGAGGATCCGGCGGATCTCGGGCGGGAAGCCCAGCCACGGATCCACGCAGCCCGGCATCGCCACCAGGGCGGCGATCCGGCTCTCGAACGCCGCGGCGCGGGGTGCGAGGTCGCCCGCCATGCTGAGGCCCGTCAGGGCGATCCGGTCCGGGTCCACGTCGGAGCGGGCCGTCAGCCAGTCGACGAGCGGGGTGACGACCTTCTCCCAGGTGGGCGTGAAGACGATCCGGTCGACGAACAGCAGCTGGCCCTGCCCTGGCCCGTCGTAGACGAGGGCGTTCCAGCCGCGTTCGAGGGCGGCGGCGACACCGTAGGTCCACATGTCGACGTTCTGGCCGTCGCTGCCGTTGGTCAGGATCACGGTGGGGCGCCGGGCGCCTGACGCGTCGGGGCGGAAGAACCACACCGGCAGCGGTGTCGTCCCGTACGGGACCTGCGCCTTGACCGCAGCGGGCTCGCACAGGTCGCAGAAGGTGTCCCAGGCCTTGCGGCCCGACCGGTACAGCTGCTCCTCGCTGCCCGGGTCGTCGGAGCCGAGGACGAAGAACAGGGCCTGCGCGTAGTACTGGGCGGCGCGCAGCGACCGGAACCGCTTGGTCTGGCCGTCTGCCGGGGCGCCGGGCCCGTTGCGGACGGCGTGCGAATCGCCAGGTCGCGGGCGCGTGCGCCCCGGTGGGCCGTGACCGGGGAGCCGGGGCGGCCGCACTGGGCCGACCGGAGGCACCGGGGCGCTGCTGCGGGCCCCCGCCTCGTACGGGGGTTGTCCCCACGCCGGGTGTGCGTGCTGCCCCCATGGCCCGGATGATCTTGAAGGGCGAGGCTGGAGCACGTCCGAAACCCCGACTGAAGGAACTCTCTGTGGTCACTCTGCATTCGGTGCGCCGCCGCGTGGCGCGCACCACGGTCGTCGGAACCCTCGTCGCGGCGGCATGCGCCACCCTGCTGGCCGGCAGCGCCGGCGCCAT
This sequence comes from Streptomyces sp. WAC05292, assembly GCF_003949955.1. Classification (NCBI taxonomy): domain Bacteria; kingdom Bacillati; phylum Actinomycetota; class Actinomycetes; order Kitasatosporales; family Streptomycetaceae; genus Streptomyces; species Streptomyces sp. WAC05292. The sequence goes on along the minus strand of NZ_RPSE01000059.1, from coordinate 13,924 downwards.
CGTCAACGGATCCGACGCCGGCGAGGACTACCCGTTCATGGCGAGCATCCCGGAGTCGGCCCCGAAGTACGGCCTGTACGACGGGAACTGCGGGGCGTCGCTGATCGATCCGCGGTGGGTGCTGACGGCGGCGCACTGCGTGCAGGGTGACGGGCTCGAGCTGGAGGGCACCGTCCGGATCGGGAGCGGGCACCGGAAGTCCGGGGGGACCGTACGGGCCATCGACCGGATCGTCGTCCACCCCGGCTACGCCAACGGCGGGGGCAAGGGCGCCAACAGGCACGATGTCGCGCTGGTCCGCCTCGACCGCCCGGTGGCCGGGAAGCCGGTCCGCCTCGCGGAGCGGGCCGGCCGCCCCGGCACGCCCACGCGGATCCTCGGCTTCGGGACCACCGCGGACACCGAGCTGCGGTTCGCGGAGCGGCTGCAGGAGTTGGACACCCGCATCGGCGCCGAGGCGGAGTGCGCCCCCGGCTACGCGGACCGGACGCGGCTGTGCACCGTCAGCAGGGTGCCCAAGGCGATGGCGTGCTTCGGCGACTCCGGCGGACCTCAGCTCCAGAGGGGCAGGCACGGGCGGTGGGAGCTGGTCGGGGTCACCTCGGGCCCCGGCGCCCCGGGGGTCGTGTGTTCGGACGGGCCCGGCCTCTACGCCGCCGTGCCCGTCTACAGGGAGTGGATCCGGAAGACCCTCGGGCGCGACGCCTGACCTCCGGCTCGGGGCCCTGGCCGGCTCCGGGACGGCGCGGGGGGCTCCGGCGGCTGCTATACCGGGGGGATGCGCGTGCCGGAGCGGCTGGTCGCCGCCGTGGACCTCCTCGACGTACGTCCGGACGACCGGGTCCTGGAGGTCGGCTGCGGCCCCGGGGTCGCAGCGGCGCTCGTCTGTGAGCGGCTCGCGGGCGGCCGCGGCCGGCTGGTCGCCCTGGACCGGTCCGCGACGGCGGTCGCCGCGGCCGAGAAGCGCAACGCCGCGGCCGTGGCGGACGGGCGGGCCGCCTTCGTCCGGACGGCGCTCGCCGACGTCGATCCGGCGGCCCTCGGCCGTTTCGACAGGGCGCTCGCCTGCAACGTCAACCTCTTCTGGACGGGCCCGGCCGCGCGGGAGTCGTCCGTGCTGTCCCGGCTGCTGCGGCCGGGTGGCCGGCTCCTCCTGGTGTACGAGGCCCCCGAGGGCCGGGCCCTGGAGCCGATGGCGGAGTCCGTGCGCGCGGCCGTGCACCGAGGCGGATTCCGAGCCGCGTCGTCCGTCCACAGGCGGGGCGGGACCGCGCTGCTGGTGGTCACTGCGGACCTCCCTCACCGGGGCCGTTGCGGACAGGAGTTGGCCTAGATGCGGCCTAACGTCATCCGCGGCAGATGCGGGATGGGCGGCGAGGAGGGCGACGTGACGATTCTGGTGACCGGTGCGACGGGGACGCTGGGGCGGCTGGTGGTCGAGCGACTGCGGCAGGGCGGCGAGGAGGTCCGCGCGCTCACGCGTACGCCGGCCGAGGCGGGCCTGCCCGACGATGTCGAGGTGGTGGGCGGGGACCTCACCCGGCCGCAGACCCTGGCCGAGGCGTTCGACGGGGTGCGTGCCGTCCACCTGCTGGGCGCGACCGGGCACGACCACATCCCGCTGGAGACGGGCCCGCAGATCGTGGCCATGGCCGCCGAGGCCGGAGTGCAGCGGCTCACGGCGCTGTCCCTCGGCGAGGAGGGGCCGTTGGAAGGGGCCGTGCGGGCGAGCGGCCTGGAGTGGACGTTCGTCTGGCCGATCGACTTCATGGCCAACACGCTCGGCTGGGCCGGGGCCATCCGCACGGCGGGCGAGGTCCGCGAGCCGTACGCGGGCCGCAGGACCGCCTCCGCCGACGAGGCGGACGTCGCCGACGTCATCGCCGCCGTGCTCACCGGCGGCGGCCACGCGGGCCGGCGGCTCGTCGTGACGGGGCCCGAAGCGCTCACCCCGGCCGACAAGGTGTCCGCCATCGCGGCGGCCACCGGCCGGGCGCTCCGCTTCACCGGGCTGACCGACCGGCAGGCGCGCCGCCAGTGGAGGGCGGAAGGCTGGCCCGAGGAGGGCATCGACTTCATGCTCCACATGTGGGCCACCGTCCCCGACACGGTGGCGGAAGTGACCACGGCCGTCGAGGAGGTCCTCGGCCGCCCGCCGCGCACGTTCGCCCGGTGGGCCGCCGCGCACGCCGACGCCTTCCGCCCCTGACCGGGGCGGCTCGTCACCCGTCCTGCCGCCGGCTGCCGTCCAGGCGGCGGAGGATCGACTCCGCGAGCCGCCACCGGTCCGTGTCGCGCCGGAAGCGGCGGTCCCGCTGGGCCCTGACGGCATCGGCGAGGCGTCCGGCCTGCGCCGCATCGAGGTCGCCTGCCATGTGTGCGGCGAGCAGCAGCGCCTGGTACTGCTCCAGCGGGCTGCGCGGGTGCTCGATGGCGGAGACCGCGGCGTCGAGGTCGCGCAGGGCGCGGTCGGCCTGCATCGCGGCGAGCGCGGTGATGCGCTCCTCGGCGTTCCCCTCCCGGAACCGGCGCAGGACGCCGGCCGGTTCGAGCTCACGCTCCTGCGCCGAGCGGCGGGCCCGGGCAGCCGCCTCCTCCGTCGCCCAGGTGCGCCGCGCACCGCGGCGCGGGGTCCGGCGCACCGGCGTCCGGTCGGCGGTGGGTTCCGCGCCTCCCAGCAGGACCTGCGCCTCGGCGCGGAGCCGCCGCGCCGAGGCGACGTCCCCCTGCCGCTCGGATTCCTCGGCCAGCGCGAGCCTGTCCGCGGCGGCCGCGCGGAGCCTGAGGCTGACTCCGCCGACCTCCAGGCCTTCGAGGCGGCTGCCGAACAGGGCGAGGAGCAGCAGGACTCCGCCGAAGACGAGCAGGACGGCGGTGCCGGTGCCGTTCTCCGTGACGAACACCGCGAGGACTCCCGTCCCGAACGCCGCCGCGCCGAGCAGCCCTGCGACCAGGCGCAGCGCGGGCGTCAGGTGGAAGGGTGCGGGGCCGGAACTCCCCGGCTCGTGCCTGCTTGGCGGTGTCAGGACGGCTCCTCGCCCGTGTCCTGTTGCGCTCGGGCCCGCTTGGCCACGACCGCGGCTGCCGCGGCGGCGCTCGCGGCGAAAGCCAGGGCGAGCATCCACCGCTGGTCGAAGGTGTGGCCGGTGGCGTGGTCGAGGGAGAGGCGGCCCGGGCCCGCGAGGCCGATGGTGGCCGCGGTGAATCCGAGGAAGGCCGGGTACTCGTACCCGCCGGCCTGCGCGAAGAACCCGGCCGGGGCGTGGACGGACACCGCTCCGGCCATGGCGCCCGCGGCGGCCGCACCCGCCGCCGGGGTCGCGAGGCCGAGGACCAGCAGGGCCCCGCCGCCGGCCTCGCCGAGCCCGGCGGCGATGGCGCTGCGCCGTCCGGGGGTGAAGCCCATGTGCTCCATGGCGGCGGCGGTCTTGTCGAGGCCGCCGCCGCCGAACCAGCCGAACAGCTTCTGCGTGCCGTGTGCCATCAGCACGGCTCCGGTCCCGGCGCGGAGGGCCAGCAGGGCGAGGTCGCGTCGGTTGATCCATGTCATCGAAGTCTCCCTGGGGACGGCGGGGGCACGGTGCCCGGAGACATCCCTATCCCCGCACGCGGGCGGCGCCCCGCGGCCCGCGCCACGTCCGCCCGGACGGGTGCCGTCCGGGCAGGCCCGGCCGGGGCCGGGCCTGCCCGGATGGTCAGGGGGTGCGGCTCCGGGAGGGCGGGCCGGCGGTGTGGGCGAGGATCTCCTTCGCCAGGCGTTCCTCCACGGCCGCGGGGATCGTGTGCCCCATGCCCTCGACCATGGCCAGGCGGGCGCCCGGGATGGCCGCGGCGGTGGCCTCGGCGTGCGGCGGGGGGAACATGGGGTCGCGGGTGCCGTGCAGGACCAGGGTGGGCGCGGTGACCGCGGCCAGGTCCGCCGTGGTGAGGGTGTCCCCCGCGGAGCCGGCGAGGGTGTGGTTCAGTCCGGCGGTGATGTCGTCGGCCCGCCGGTGGACCCGCTCCTCCATCGCACGGTACTCCGCCTCGTCGTACGGCAGGTCCGGTCCGTGGAGCACCCGCCACAGCGGCATCCGGGCGGTGAGGTACCCCTCCAGGCCCGTCCCGGGCTCGGGGAATGACGTGGCGAGCGCCGCGAGCAGTTCCGGCGCCGGCGGCGGGAGCCGGTCCGGCAGCGGGGGCAGGCCGGCCATGGCGCGCCGCACGGCGTCGGCGGTGTCCGTGCCGAGCGGCTGCGAGGACAGGCTCGTCAGGGTCAGGACGCGGTGCGGGGCGGTCAGGGCGATCCGCTGGGCGATGACGCCGCCGAGGGAGGCCCCGACCAGGTGGGCGCGCTCCACGCCGAAGCCGTCCAGGACGGCCAGGGCGTCCGCGGCGAGGTCGGCGACGGTGTACGGGTGCGCGGCGTAGTCCACCCGGGAGGAGAGGCCCGTGTCGCGGTGGTCGTAGCGCACGACGCGGCGGCCGCCGTCGACGAGGCGGCGCACGAGGCCGTCGTTCCATTGGACGCCCTGTGCCTGCGCGCCCATCAGCAGCAGTACGACCGGGTCCCCGGGGGCTCCGAACTCCTCGGCCCAGAGCCGGACGCCGCCGGCGTCGATCATCTTCTCGTTATTTTCCTGCATGGTCGTTCAGGTTAATGGCGGGTGCGGCGGCGCGCCAGCGGTGGTTTCCCCGGGGCGGTTGGACGGCGCCGACCGCCACCGGGCACCCTGATCCGCATGGCCGGAGTCAAGGGGCAGGTGCAGAAGCGGGGCGTGGAGCGCCGGCGGGCGATGGTCGACGCAGCCATCGAGCTGTTCGCCCGGAACGGGGTACGGGGCACCGGTGTCGCGGCGGTCGCCGCGCGGGCGGGCGTGACCCCGTCGGCCCTGATCCACCATTTCGGCAGCAAGGACGGCCTCGTACGGGCCGTGCTGCAGGAGGCGGACCGGCGCGCCCTGGAACGGCTGTCGATCCCCGCGGACGCCGCGCCCACACTGCGGCAGGCGGTCGACTGGCTCGTCCGGGACGCCGAGCACACCGCCGCCGCCGAGCGGGACCTGGCCGCCCTGCACACGGCCCTGACCGCCGAGAACCTGGATCCCGCCTCGCCCCTGCACACCTGGTTCCGGGACCGCGGCCGGGCGCTGCGGGGCCACCTGGCGGCGGTGTTCTCCCGTGCGGCGGCGGACGGGACGGCCCGGCCCGGGCTGGACGCGGAGGCTCTGGCCGCCGAGGTGGCGGCCTTCCTGGAGGGCGCCCACCTGCTGTGGCTGCTCGACCCGGACCGGATCGACCTGGCCGCCCTCCACCGCGGCTACTTCGACGGCCTCGTCGGCCGGCTGGCGCCGGAGCCCTCCTGACCTTCCGGCGCGCGGACGGGACGGGTGGCGGCCCTCAGCGGAGGGTGGCCGCGAGGTCGCTGCACGCCTCGGCGCACGAGCGGCAGGCCTCGGCGCAGAGGCGGCAGTGCTCGTGCTGGTCGGCGTGGGCGGCGCACTCGTCCGCGCAGGCCCGGCAGGCGACGGCGCAGGCCGTGACGAGGGCGCGGGCGATGTCCGGGTTGTAGCCGGTGTGCCGGGAGAGGACCGCGGCCGTGGCGGTGCAGATGTCGGCGCAGTCCATGTCGGTGCGGATGCACTTGGTGAGGTCGCCGACCATGCCTTCGGCCAGGCAGGCGTCGGCGCAGGCGGTACAGGCCTGCGCGCAGGCGATGCACTCCTCGATGCAGCGGGCGAGCCGGTCCTGGTCGAGGTCGCCGAGGTCGGCGGGGTAGCTGTGCAGCATGTCCTTCACGGGCGCGTTCATGGCGAGGGCCCTCGCTTTCCCGCCGCCGGCCGGAGGGAGCCGCGCCTTCGGGGGAACCGTGCGGCGGCCTACCGCCAGGATCGCCCCGCGGCCCCGATTCCGCCCGGCGGGCGGGGCGTCATTCGGGGCGGCGGAAGCGGTGGGCCGCCCAGAGCAGGGCCGCCGCGCCGGTCGCCAGGAGGACGCCCGCTTCGAGGAGCAGCGGCGGCTGCCGGCCGAACCAGTCGATGCCGCCGACGGCCGCCTGGTCGGGGACCCGCAGGGCGATGCAGCCGCGGAGGAGGTCGACGCCGTACGCGAGCGGGTTGGCGTCGGCCAGGGCGCGGGCCCAGCCGGGCAGGTTCTGCAGCGGGAAGAAGCCTCCGGAGAGGAACATCAGCGGCATCATCACCAGGCCGAGCAGCATGTGGAACACCTCGGGCCGGTTCAGGCTGACCGCCAGGGCCAGGGACAGGGCCGTGATGGTGAACGAGGCGAGGACCATGCCGCCGAGGAGCAGGGCCATCAGGACCGGATCGTAGGGCAGGCCGACGGCGCCGGCGAGGCAGAGGAGGAGGGCGCCCTGGACGGTGGCGACGAGGGTGCCGCCGACGCAGCTTCCCAGGAGCAGGGTGGAGCGGCCGACCGGGGCCATCAGCAGCTCGCGCAGGTAGCCGCTCTGCCGGTCGGTGATGAGGCGGACGCCGACCATGATGGCGGGTGCCTGCACGGTCATCATCAGCATGCCGGGGAAGAGGTAGGCCTGGTATCCGGTGCCGAGCGAGGAGTCCGGGATGAGGGCGGCGAGCCCGCCGCCGAGGATGAAGAGGTACAGCACCGGCTGGAACAGCACCAGCGCGGCGTGGGTGGGCTGGGCCGCCAGGCGCAGCAGGTCGCGGTGGACCAGGGCGTGCACGGCGCGCAGTTCGCGGCGCAGCCGGTCCGGCGGCGCGGAGCCCGGGCCGCCGCTGCCGTCGGAGGCGGCCGGTGCGCGGAGGGCCGATGTCGTCACGGGGTGCTCCCGGGGGCGTCCGGCGTCCGGTCGGGCCGGGCGGCGTTGATGCTGCGGCCGGTGTGGTGGAAGAAGACGTCGTCGAGGGTGGGCGGTGCCGCGGACGCGGCGTGCACGGAGATGCCGCGGCCCGCGAGGGCGGCGCACAGACGGGGGATCCAGGCGCTGCCGTCGGGCACCCGCAGCCAGACCCCCTCGGCGTCCGCGGTGACGGCGGCGTCCGGCGACGCGGTCGCCTCGCGCACGATCCGGCGTGCTTGCGCGTCGTCGCTGGTGCGCAGCACGACGCGGTCGTCGCCGATCGCCGCCTTGAGTGCGGCGGGCGCGCCCTGGGCGACCAGGCGGCCGCCGTCGATGATGGCGAGGCGGTCGCAGTGCTCGGCCTCTTCGAGGTAGTGCGTGGTGACGAAGAGGGTGCTGCCCTGCCGGTCTCGAAGGGCGCGCAGGTGCTGCCAGACCTGTGCGCGGGCGTGGGGGTCGAGGCCGGTGGTCGGCTCGTCAAGGAACAGGACCTCGGGTGCGTGCAGCAGGCCGCGGGCCAGTTCGAGGCGGCGGCGCATCCCGCCCGACAGGGTGCGCACCAGTGCGCGGCTCCGGTCGCCCAGGTCGACCGCCTCCAGCGTCTCGGCGGTCCGGCGGCGGGCGTCGCGGCGGCTCAGCCCGTAGAGGCGGGCGTGGATGTGCAGGTTCTGCTCGGCCGTCAGGTCGGGGTCGAGGGCGCTGTGCTGGAAGAGCATGCCGACCCGCCGGCGTACGAGGTCGGGCTCGGTGAGGACGTCGGCGCCGGCCACGGTGGCCCGTCCCGACGTGGGGCGGGCGAGGGCGCACAGCAGGGCGATCGTCGTGGACTTCCCGGCGCCGTTGGGGCCGAGGAAGGCGAAGGTCTCGCCCCGGTGCACGTCCAGGTCCAGGCCGCGCAGGGCCCGGGTGGCGGTGCCGTCGGGGCCGGGGTACGTCTTGACCAGGCCGCGGGTGCTGATGGCGTACGCCGTCCCTGCTGCGTCGTGCGCGCTGTCCGGGCTGGTGCGGGCGGTTGGCGCGGGGGCCGCCTGGGCGGGGGCGTCGGCACCGGCGTGTGGCTGCATGGGGTCGGGTCCTCGTCTACGGGTGGTCATCCGCGGGGACGGGCTCACGGGAGCGGTGGTGCCCCCGGAGGGAGCACCACCGCTTCGGCCGGCGGCCGCGCTGGGACGGCCGCCGGCCGGATGGGCCGGGTCAGGCGCAGCTGACGCCGACGCAGACCGTGTTGAGCAGGGTCAGCAGGCCGACGCACTGACAGGTCGCGGCGAACGCCGCGCCGTCGGCGCCGACCGGGTCGGTCTCCGGAAGGGCGTGCAGGTGGGCGAGCAGTTCGAGGTCGCGGTTCTCCATGACGTTCTCCTTCTCTGTGACTCAGCGGCAGTGTTCTGCCGCTCAGACCGGCTGCTGGACCATCCAGTGCCGGGGTTCGGTGTGGCGGATCCGCAGGAGGAATGCCAGGATTCCCGCGGTTCCGTCGCTCCAGCTCGTCGAGACCTCCCCGTACTCGTTGGGGAAGACGACGTGGCTGCCGCGCCGGGCCCGTTCGGCGACGATGAGACGGGCCAGGTCTTCGGCCATCGCCCGGTAGGAGGACTCCCCCGTGGCGTCGGCAAGGTCGAGGAGGAAGTCGCCGTTCCCGGCGAGGCCGTGGCATTGGGTGAGGGCGGCTCGGGAGGCGCGCTCTACGACGGCGCGTGCCGCGCCGCGGGCGAGGTCCCGGAACCGGTCGTCGCCGGTCGCCTGCCAGAGCCGGACCAGGAAGGATCCGATGCCGGCCGAGCCGTGGCACCAGTACGGTGCCGTGGGCAGGTCGGCGGTGTGGGCGGGCCAGTGGACCGCGTCGCCGACCCGGACGGCGCAGGCCGCGAGGTGTTCGCCCGCCGCCAGGGCGAGTTCCATGTGCTCCTGGCGTTCCGTGACGGCCGCGGCGGCGAGGAGGAAGCAGGCGATGCCGGCGGTCCCGTGGGCGAAGCCGAGGTAGCGTTTCCCGGCCTCGGTGGAGACGGCTTCCGCGGGGACCGGCCAGCTCACCGCGGCCGGCTCGCGCCGTGCGGCGGCGGCCAGCCGGTCGGCCGCGTCGGTGACGAGCCCGGCGAGGCGGGGGTCGCCGGTGCGGTGCCACAGGTGGGCGGCGGCGAGTCCGCTGCCTGCCGAGCCGTGGGTGATGTCGTGGCTGGGCGTCGGGTCCTGCGGGGCCAGGGCCAGGGCCAGGGCGTGGTCCACGAGGGTGCGGTCGTCGGTGGCGCGGCCGGCCTCGTACAAGGCCCAGGCCGTTCCCCGGCCGCCGAAGTGCAGGCCCGGGCGGGTGGAGCGGGTGTCGGTCCTGGCCGCCGTCCACCGGCCCGCGGTGGATATGAGCCCGGGCAGCCGGGGGTCGCCGGTGAGGGCGAAGTACCGGGTGAGGACGGCGAGGACTCCGGCCGCGCCCTGCTGGACGCTGCAGGGGTCCGCCTCGCCGGCCAGCGTGGAGACGGGCCACAGCCGCCGGTCGTCCGCCGGGTTCATCGTGTCGACGAGGTGTTCGACCATGCCGTCGATGGCGGCGTCCACCTCGTCGGCGGCCGCGCCGGCCGGCGGCGGCGCGGCGGCGGGCCGGGCCGGGTGCGGCAGCGCGGTCGTACGGAGGGCGGCGAGCGCCCTGGCGGGGTCCCAGCGCTCGGCGGGGTCGTCCCTCATCAGCCCGAGAACGGTCTCCCGGAGGGCGGCAGGCAGGCCGAGCGGGGCGGTGCAGGCGGTGAGCCATGCGGCGAGCCGCTCCTCGGCGGGCCGGTCGGCGGGCTCCTCCGCCAGCAGGTTCGGGACCTTCCCGGCCAGGACGAAGCAGATGGTGGCGCCGAGGCTGTAGTAGTCGGCCGTCGGGGAGACCGGGGCGTCGAGCAGGCGTTCGGGGGCGCTGAAGCCGGGGGTGCCCACGCGGGTCGGCAGTGCGTCGTCCTCGCGCAGGACGGCGAGTTCGAGGTCGATGAGGCGGAGTTCGCCGTCCGGCCGGACCATCACGTTGCCGGGGGTGAAGTCGCGGAGGACGCAGCCGCGGGCGTGGGCGGCCGCGACCAGCTCCGCGAGGCGTACGGCCTGGGCGAGCGCGTCGGCGCGGTATTGGTCGCTCCCGGCGTCCCGGAAGTGCTCCGCGACCCAGGTGCGCAGGGGTATGCCCGGCACTTCCTCCTGGGCCAGGAACAGGTGCCCGCCGACCTCGAACGTCGCGAGCGGCTCCGGTGCGAGTCCCGTTCCCCTGAGCTTCTCCAGTGTCCGGGCCTCGGCCCGGAGCCAGTCGCGGACGTCGCAGCCGGACGCGTCGGCCTCGACGTGCGGCCGGGTCTCCTTGAGGACCACCGGAGCGCCCGTGGTGACGTCCGTGCCCCGGTAGACGCCGCCCTTGTTGGTGTGCCGGATGGCCTCCCGCACCGAGAAGCGGCCGCCGAGGAGTACCGGACGGGCCGCCGCCTGCTCGGTGCGGGGCGGGGCGGGGACGGACTGCGGGAAGGGGCTGACGGCCCAGGGGGGCGGGTCGTACTGGCCCGTGCGCTTGTCCTCGACGGGGTTGCCGTCGGGGTCCTCGATGTACCAGACCAGCAGGCCCTCGTCCGACAGCCGCCGCCGGCCGACGAAGGCGCCGTACCGGTAGTGGACCAGGCTGTGCGCGGCGTAGGGCTGGTCGGACAGGATGCGGGGGCCGGCGAGTCCCGCCGTGGCCCGGTGCAGCTGCTGGGCTATTCGGGCCGCATCGGCGTCGGACGACGGGTAGACGGTGAGGAACTTGCCCGAGGAACCGCGCGGTGTGGCACGGGTGTTGAGTGCGCTGACCTGCTCGAGCGACCGGGCGAACTTGAACGCCGACTCCTCGCGCAGCAGCACGTCCAGGCACCGGGCGAGGACCTCCGGCGCGGAGGCCGCGGTGGCGGACACGTGGAGCTTCCAGCCCTGGGTGCGGGGTGTCGCGGAACCGGGCGTGAGGCGGCACCACATGTCGTCCGCGTCGACCGTCCAATGCGTTTCGGTTTCCGTGGACTTGAGTGCGTCGTGGAGAAGGCTTTCGAGATCGGCTTCGGTTGCGTGGCTCGTCATGCGTGGTCCCTCTCAACGGTGGAAACCGCTGGTGGAATGTGCCGTCGGTTTATGAACGTACAGTCCGCCCCCCGCCGTCCGTCAGTGGCCGAAGGGAGCGCACGGAGTTGTTCCGGCGCCGAATGACGTCTACCGGCGCGCGGGCAGGCGCGTTTGGCTCTGGAGGTCGGGGAGGCTCCTTGGTGCGCCTCGCGGGGGCCGCGACGGATCGGCGCACACCCCTGAATTCAGGGGCGGAGCGGCAGCGGAATTCGTCGGTGCGATTCCCGCTGCGGTCGGTTCCGGGGGAGAACGTCTGCCGCGGAAGCAGGGCCGACGCTACATCCGGTCCGGCTTCCGGCGTACAGCTTTACCGCTGTCCGGCCCGCGGTAAAGACTGTGTTTGCGCCGTGGCGGCAACCTGCGGCGGAACATGATCCGGCCCGTCGGCCGGAAGCCGATCACGCTTCTGAGCTGCGCGCGGTCAGCGCGTCACACGCGTCACAACCCGTCGGCACATGCCCGGGATTGACTCAAAATGACAACCGGAGTGTTTTCGGTCGATAGGGGGGCGAGAATCCGACAGCGCCGGCACCCGCGATTTCGGGGAAGCGCCACCATTTTTCCGAACTCTTGTTTCACCGGGCCTCGGGCACAGGTATCCGGAGCGGAGGTGAGGCCGTGCGGTCGCGGCGTATTTCCGCACGGTGCAGGGCAGGGTGCTCAGCGGTACGGAAGGCCGATTCCGGCGGCGCGCAGCCTCGCGTCGACGAGCGCGTTCAGCCGGGCGACGGCCGGCGCCTCGTCCTCCCGGTGGTGGTTGACCACGCCGTAGCGGGCGGCGGCGTCCGTCCGGAACCGCAGGTCCTCCGGCACCGCCGGCAGGGTGCGGTCGGCCAGGAGCTTCTCGGCCAGCGCGCGTGCCAGTTCCTCGATGCGGGGGTCGTCCGGGTGCCAGGACCGCGCCTCCCAGCCGAGCTTGACCAGTTCGCTGTACTCCGGATCGTCGACGAGCAGTTCGAGCCGGGCCAGGAAGTCGTCGAAGATCTCCGGGATGAGCGCCCGGGTCAGCACCATCGCCTCGCGTTGCGCGGTCACGTAGTCCGGGCGGAAGCCGAGGCCGGCGAGCCGGGCCAGGACCTCGCACGCGCGGTCGGGCAGCAGGGCCCGGTCGCCGTGGGCGAGCCGGTGCAGGGTGTCCCGCCTGGCCGTGAGCTCCTCGATCTGATCCGTCAGCCGGCGGCGTACGCCGTCCAGTGCCCCGGCGAACCGCTCGGGGTCGGCGTCGAGCAGGTCGGCCGTGTCGGCCAGGGGGACGCCGGCCCCCGCCAGGGTGCGGACCCGGATGAGCCGGAGCAGGTCCGCCGACCCGTAGCGCCGGTAGCCGGAGCCGTCGCGGCGCGGCTCGGGAACGAGGCCGAGCCGGTGGTAGTGCCGCACCGTCTTGACCGTGACGCCGGCGAACGCGGCCGCCTGGCCGATGGTGAGCCCGTCCGCCATCGCCCCGCTCCTCCGTGCGTGTCCGGTCACAGCGGCGAGGGTACCGCCCGTTTCACCTCGCCCATCCACCGCGCCGGGGACGGGTATGGGGCGCGCCCTTGATCTTGACCTTGACCTCGGGTCAGGGTGCACGCTCCTCGCATCGCCGCAGTGAGCGGCTGACCGTTGCCGTGAGGAGACGAGGAACGCCATGAGCGAGGCCCGCACCACCCCGAAGAGCACAGCGGCCGGGCCGGACCGCCCGGAGCTGCGGAAGGCCGTCGAGGAGATCGTCGAATCCGGCGTCACCGGCGTTCAGTTGCGCGTGCACGACGAGCAGGGCGAGTGGGTCGGCACCGGCGGTGTGGGCCGGCTCGGCGAGTCCGGCGAACCGCCGGCCGACGGGCACTACCGGATAGGCAGCAACACCAAGACCTTCACCGCCGTCCTGGTCCTGCAGATGGTGGCCGAGGGCCGGGTCGGGCTGGACTCCCCCGCGGCCGGTCACCTGCCGGAGTTCGGCCTCGACCCGCGGATCACCGTGCGGATGCTGCTGCAGCACACCAGCGGGGTGTTCAACCACACCGGAGAGTACGGCGCGGACGGGAAGGTCACCGCGGGGATCCCCTCCACGATCTCGGGCAGGGAGTGGGTGGAGGGGCGGTTCACGACCCGCCGGCCCGAGGACCTGGTGCGGTTGGCGCTGTCAAGGCCGCCGCGGTTCGAGCCGGGCACCGGCTGGAGCTATTCGAACACCAACTACGTGCTGGCCAGGCTGCTGGTGGAGCGGGTCGGCGGCCGCTCCTGCGCCGAGGAGACGCAGGAGCGGATCACCGGGCCGCTCGGCCTGACGGGCACCGTCGTGCCCGGCACCGATCCGGAGCTGCCCGCACCGCACGCCCACGGCTACTACCGGTACGAGGACGCGGGCCGGGAGGTGACCGTCGACGTCACCCGGCAGAACCCGTCGTGGGTCTCGGCGGGCGGTGACATGGTCTCCACCACGCGCGACCTCCACCGGTTCGTCTCGGCACTGGCACGCGGCGAGCTCCTGCCGGCCCCGCTGCTCGCCGAGATGTGCACGCCGCATCCGGAGAGCGGATTCGGCCTGGGCATCCGCGTGCAGGAGACGGGCGCGGGCGGCACGGTGCTGTTCCACAACGGCGGCCACAGCGGCCACGCGGCGCTGATGTACAGCACGCCGGACGGCAGCAGGACCCTGACCGCGGGGCTGAACTATGTGGACGACGCCGCGCTGTCCCTGGCCGGGGCGTTCCAGACGGCGCAGCAGCGGCTCGTCGACGCGGTGTTCGCCGGCGGGCGGGCCTGAGGGGGCGCCATGGCCGGGTGAGCCTTCCCGGTCAGCGCACTACCGGCTCCCGTACGGCAGCAGGGCCATCTCGCGAGCGGTCTTGATCGCGGCGGCGAGCCGCCGCTGCTGCCGGGCGGTGACCCGGGTGACACGGCGGCTGCGGATCTTGCCGCGGTCGGAGATGAACCTCCTCAGCAGGTCGGTGTCCTTGTAGTCGATGGAGGTGACGCCGGCGGCGTCCAGCGGGTTCGGCCGGGGGGAGGGAGGCTTGCGGAGGTGGGTGCGGC